>JAUNIO010000106.1 GCA_030535355.1 bacterium
ACTGAGGAGGCATAAGCCTAATCAGTAGGTTTCTTAGTAGCTGAAGGCCTTTTCCATCAGGAGAGGGCCTTTTTTTATGTACAAAAGGGAGCTGCCCCACCTTGTTGGAAAGAGTAAGCTCTAACGAAACAATAGAATCAAGAGGTAAGATATAATATTATGAGCAGAGAAAGTGTTTACAGCAAAATCAAAAGTGTAAAAACACTGCTGCTCTGCGCAGCGGTTGTGCTGCTGGCCCTGCTCGCCCGTCCCGGCGGCCTTCTCCGGCAGGCCCAAACCAAAACAGAGCTAGATAAATTTGAGCCGGCGCTGCGCAGCGCAGCCCTAAACGATGAAGTGCGGGAAAAGCTGAAAAATCCCCTTACCAAGGCAGGGCAGGTAGTTTTTTTATCTGTCTGCGACGGGAAACAGCGCGCCCGCGTCTATAGCGGCACAGGCCCCGACTTGGACAGCGCCTGGTCAGCAGCCAAAAACAAACTGGAAGACGGCCTGATCGAGCAGCCGCTCCAAATCCGTTGGCTTAAAGCCGACATCGTTTGCCGCGTTCAGCCAGTCTCTGCCAAACAGCTCGCCATTGGCTTAAAGAAAGCACGCCACAATTATTATCGCTTCGGGCTCTCCTTTGACAGCACTTTTTCCAAAGCTCTAATCGAACAGGAGATGGACGGTGCGCGCGGCTATAATTATGAAAAGGGAGGACTGCACCTTTCCAACATCAATTCTTATCTGAAAAAAGCGCATAGGCCCACCATATCAAAACTACCGAAAAAGTATTGGCGCTTTCAATGTCTAGGTTACCTTTACGGCGAAGACGGGCAAATTTACGCTTTAACTCCGCAGGGAAGAGAATACGGGCGGCGCCTTATTGGCCTTATAGATAAAGCATACGCTGCACAAATTATAAGCAATGCTTCCGCCTACCTGAGGAACCAAATAAAGCCCGATGGAACCTTCTGCTATGCAATACAGCCGCGCATCAACAAAGAGTCTAAATCATACAATACCATCAGACACGCAGGCGCTATCTGGAGCCTCTGCCAGTCCTACCGCGTGAACGGTGAAGCCAGCGATCTAAAAGAAGTTCAAAAAGCTATTGGTTATCTGCAAAAACAAACGATATACTCAGCCCCTGACGCCTGCTACCTGTACAGCCCGGAAAGCAACGATTGCCATCTGGGAGGCAATGCCCTAGCCATTCTGGCGCTAACAGAATATATGGATGCCGCTAAGACCGACGAATATAAAGAACTTTGCCGCGCCTACGGAAACGGCATTCTGACCATGATGGACCAGAAAACCGGCGAGTTCGTACATATCCTCAAAAAGGATTTTTCGCTTAAGCAAAAGTTTTCGGTAATATATTATGATGGCGAGGCTGCTTTCGCGCTGGCCCGGCTCTACAAGCTGACCGGCGATAAAAAATATCTAGAAGCTGCCCAGCGCGCTGCTGATCATTTTATCGCGGCGGATTATACAAAACACTGCGACCACTGGGTGGCCTATGCCTTCAATGAAATCACCAAATACACTGACAGCCGCCCAGATTATTATCAATTCGCCCTCAAAAATATAACTGTGAACATGAATAAGCTCGAGCAGATTAGGACCCCAGCCCCTACCAAGCTGGAAATGCTCATGGCTGCCTTTGAAACCTACGACAGAATGTTAAATAAAGGTCTAGACCCCGGTAAATTTGACTCAAAACGCTTTCTCCGCTTAATTTATTCCCGAGCTGACGTGCAGCTGAACGGTTACTTTTTCCCGGAGTTCGCCATGTATATGGCCGAGCCAGAGCGCATTCTTTACGCGTTCACCGAGCGGGCTGCCGATTACAGAACCAGAATCGACGACGTGCAGCACAACCTAGGCGGCTACTGCGCCTACTGGAATAATTACGACAGCCTGATCGGACGTGGCTTGCTGGATAGCCTGCAAAAACCAGAAAACAGCCCATCCGCTTCTAGCCCAAAAGAATTCGCAAATAGCGGCGCTAAACCTGCGAACAGCAAGGCTAAACCTGCCGGACGCAGCGTTAAGCCTAAAGATAAAAATAAGGGTTAAAATGATGGGGCCAATCGCGAAACACTAACTAAATGACCCAACTAAGAGATTGCAAGGGGAAGGAAACCGCGAATGCAGCAGGATGAAGTGTCCAGAGCTGCTATCTCTCTAACAGCAACAGGCTCTATGGAGCAAATAGCAGTCTGCCAGCACCAAAGCCGCCATCGCCTCCACCACGGGGACGGCACGGGGTACAAAGCATACATCGTGGCGGCCTTTAAATGCGAACTCCACTTCCTCCCCTTCTCTGGTGACCGTCCGCTGGGTCTGAGCTATAGTCGGGGTCGGCTTAAAAGCAACGCGCAAATATATTTCCCCGCCGTTGCTAATACCGCCCAGAATACCGCCGCAGTGATTGGTGAGCGTCCTAACAGCGCCATCTCTCTGACAGAAGGCATCGTTATGGTCTGAGCCGCGCATAGAGGCTGCCGCAAAACCTTCTCCAAATTCCACTCCGCGCACAGCTGGAATAGAAAGCAAAGCCTGAGCCAGCATAGCGTTTAATTTATCGCAGATCGGCTCCCCCCACCCCGCAGGAACGTTCCGCAGCACCAACCCCACAGTTCCCCCCAAGGAATCTCCGCTGGAAGCGGCCTTTTCTAATTCATCTCGTATAGCCATTTCTGCCGCTTTATCGGGACAGCGCCAAGGGCTGTCTTCCACAAGCTCAATACTCACTGCAGATCTGTTTACATCAGCTTTAATCCGGCCAATCTGTTCGGCCCAGGCCAATATTTCCACACCAGCCTTTAAACGCAACAGTTTGCGGGCTACCGCTCCGGCAGCTACGCGGCCCACCGTCTCGCGGGCACTGCAGCGCCCTCCCCCGCGCGGATCGCGGATGCCGTACTTTTGTTCCCAGGTATAATCTCCATGTCCGGGACGGTAAAATTTTTCCCAGCCGTGATAATCCTCGCTGTGCGCATCGCTGTTGGGGATCAGCAGCATAATGGGAGTGCCCAAAGTCAAGCCAGCATAGATGCCAGAAAGAATAGACACGCGATCCGTTTCATGCCGCTGGGTAGCGTATTTTCCCACAGCGCACCTCCGATCCAGATCATGCTGTATATCGTCCGCACAAAGAGGCAGCTGGGCGGGAACACCATCTAAAACAGCCCCAATCGCAGGCCCATGCGATTCCCCCCAAGTGGTCACGCGGAATATTTTTCCCCAAGTATTGCCCATATATTCTCCCCAGCTGTGCCCATATCATTTCATTAAAGCTTGCTGACAATAACACCGTTCAACAGTTTACCGCTCTCGCCGCTTTAACATACCTCCAAGTTGCACCGCAGCATAACATTACTGCCTGCTAATTCTTCTCTGTCCACTGCTCCCCCCTCTGTAGAGTCATCTCCTCTCTTATAAATCTGTCAGCAATACCGCTTTGTTATAGAAAGGATTGAATAATTATATGTCAAAATAGTTTAAGTTATTATGCCATTGCAATGCATAAGAAAGGATGTTTATCGATTCCATGGATAACGTTAAACTTCACAGAATGCCCGCTGCGATGATGGCCCTGCTGCTGACCACCGTAATGGTCCTGGGCTTGAGCAACGTGGCCTGTAACGACAGTCACGATGAAGATGTCGACGTCGTCAACAAACTGATCCTCACCATTCCCATCAACGATGGGACCAAAGACACCGACACCTGCGCCCCTGAAACAGTTAAATATTATCAGGTCAGCGGTTATGACAAAGACGGTGACTCTACTTATTCCGAACAGTTTATCCGCAACACCACTAACACTAAAGAAAATATCACCTCACTGACCTTGCGCAAAGGCCACAGAGGAGGCGAAGTTAGCGGCGTAACTTATGGCACCAAGACCTTGATGATCAATTACCTAGACAATGATCAGGACTTCTTGGGCTACACCCTCTTCACCGGTCTCGATCTGAGATCCAGCGATTACAAAGAGATCGTTGTCGATCATATGGTTCCCATTGGCTTAGCCAAACAGGTTGACGCCATTGCTTTAGACCTGACCAGCAATATCGACTCAACCACCACGGTAGCCAAAGATGCTCTGCTCGCTGACGAAGAAGCTGCTGACGAAGATGCCGCTGCTGACGAAGATGCCGCTACTGATGATGAAGAGAATTTCTGCGAAGCCGTCGTAGATGATACCGTCACCATTCACGCCAAACTGAACGTTAAGACCAACCCTGGCATAACTGACGATTACATCACCTTAGACGCTACCGACACTTCCTTGGTAACTTACACCATCAAATCCCAGACCCCTGATGACACGGAAACTGAGGATGCTCAGACCGTAATCAAAGAGTGGAATGAGCAGGCGGGAACTTACCGCTGCGTCAACGCCGGTTCTGCTATAGTCACCGTTAATTACAGCACCCTGAAACCCGGTCAGGATTATACCATCGCTGTCGTTAACCACGATATCGTCGGTTACGTTTATGTAACCATCGACAGCAACGCTCTGTCTCAGTTCAGCGATATAAGCTACGCTGAGCTCGACGGTGAGAAAGTTGCCGTTTCCGATGGCAAGTTTACCTTGATCGACAAGTACACTTGCAACACCAATCAGACCGTCAACTTCTATAATGCTGACAATACTCTAGTCGGTACCGGTACATTGCCCGCCTACAAGATCACCAAGATCGGCGGCACTGACAACGTCATCATCACCGAAGTTCAGCCCAACGAAGAGGCTATGCCGGCTGAGGACGAGAACGCTGACTAGGGCGACGAGAACGCCGACCAGGGTGACGACGAAGGTGTCGTTATCCCCCCCGGCGATGAAGATGCTCCTCAAGCCTAATTCGCTAAAGAGAATCTAACCTAAAAAAAACCATCTCTGCCTAGAGGTGGTTTTTTTAGTTATCTACTTTTTTAGATTAAATAGGCTTTAAACTCTGGGAAATATACTCAGCAGCTGTTATAATAATAAAGTTATGGTTTCGGAGTTGCATAAACTCCAGAAAGGACTAACGATGAATTCTAGAGTGAATAAAGTCATAGCCTTATCGGCTGTCACCTTAGGTATTTGCGGCATACTGAGCGGCTGCTCCTCAAGCCACTACAGTTATAAGACACCCAATATCGATTACAGCAGCGTCTATCTAAGCCTGAAAGTTGACGAAAAGGAATTGGATAAGCTCGAAGATGTTAGCAGCGCCAACATCTACGCTTACAATAGTTCAGGTGTTCGCGTTTCCTACACTAGCAGCGCCAAACCGCTCCTGACCAAGGGTCGCTATTCCTATAGCTTCTTCTGCGCTGCTACTGCTAAAAATGCTACCATCGATTTCTTTAATTCCAAAGGCGATTTTATTGGCTGTACCACAATAGCTCTCCCCGAGTTAGGCAAAAACCTCAACGAAGACGTTGATATTAATAAGCTTTACGATGAAAAAGCTGCTCTGTCATCCTATACGTTAAAAATAAGGGAGCTTTCCGCCGAAAAAGTTAAAGGCGGCAATATCAATCTGGAAGCCGTCCTGAAAACACCCAACGGCGAGCAGTTTGTAACCGACAATACGTACAGCATAGATTGGTCCAGCAGTGACATCGGGGTGATTCACAGCAGTGGCAATGGTATATTTACCGTAGTTGATTCCGGTCAGGCTACCATAACTGTAGAGTATAACGGAGTCTTTTCCGCTACCAAAAACTATACCATTCAATAATTAAACTTTGTGCAATAATAAAAAAGCATCAAACTCCTGTTTTGGTGCTTTTTTATTATTGCCTGAAATATAGAAATTATACTTGCAATACAGGCCGGGAATTATGGCAGCGTTATGTGCTCTATAGATTAACCAAAAGGTGTAGGTAGAGAATCCTTTTTTAAATCTATGTCTTTCTCTGCCTGGATTCTTTCTGGCTTTTTGACAATATAAGCTTTACCTTCATTGTAGGGATCGTCGTAAAGTATCTCATATTTATCCCTAAGACTTGAGAACTTCATCTGTGCAGCAGGAGTGCGCATTTCCTCCCAAGCCTGGAGAATACTAGCAAAGAACAATCCTAGCCAAGCACTAAAAAATAGCAAAGACCACGAAGAAAACAACAAAGAACCGTTGGCTGAGTAGCGCAGGAACTGACACCAGCCCACTACCATCGTAAAAGCGAAACAGAGAAGTACCAACAGCGCAATGACTCCTATAACACCATTAATAAAATGACGTTCTAGAGCGCGTTTTCCCAAATAATAGCCGAGCATGAGGCCACCAATAATTACAGCTGACATATTTGAAACAATGATCTTTCTTTTAGATAAAAAATTAAGCAGCCCAGATAATGCGAATTACGTGAAAAGATGAAGAGCCGGCAACAGAGCTAAAGTGAACGATTAAGCTAGTTAATAACTAGCGACAGCAAAATAATATTACCACAGCCACCAGGGCCAGTACGGTAAAGAGAACGCGCCAGGGATCTTGAGAATCGATAATACTTTTAGCTTCCAACTTTACCCAAAATACAAAAGCAGCGGCAGCTGCCAGCAATAGCAGATAATTTGGCGTCGCTGCTTTTCCTTTATCAAAGGCAAAATATACGCATATGCCAGCAACAAATGCTAAAAAATCATGGGGTTCTCTTCTACGCATAGCAAAATTATACGCGATTTCACTATCAATATCAATAAATATAACCTGTTTACGCTTTCCAAGAATATTTAAGCTTACTTACTCAGCGTCAGCAGTAGCCATTTGCGTATCACCACATGCGTTATTTTGCAGCACTGTTGACGCACAAAAAAAGCTCCCATATCGCATCAGAAAATCGCAAGAGAGAGCTCATATAAATCATATTAAGCGCGGTATATCCGAATATGAAGATTTTCGGCTATTTTACTTCCGGTGGGTTCACTGTCGGCGGAAGTTTAGGCGCGTCGGGCTTAGCAGCGATTTGGTCAAATAAATTACGTCCAGCTTCAAATCCTTTTTTAGCTCCATTTGCGCCGCCCGGCACAGCACCTTTTAGAGCCGAACTTAAGCTACTGGCTGCACCTTCAGTAGCTCCCCCAGCCATAGCGCCGATAAAGGGACCAGCAACAAGGCCAGCAACGGCACCAATCGGGCCACCGGCTGTAGCAGCTAAAGCTACGCCAGCGATCAAGCCAGCAGAAGCTCCTATTATCTGCAATGCTTTGCGGGCAACAGGATGAGTTTCAACATTATTTATGGAACCGGAAACAGCCCCCTTGACGACTCCGGCGACACCTCCGACTGTACCTCCAGCAACACCCATTAAATTACGGGCAAAACGCGCTCCTAAACTGAGTTTTTGAGACGGCTCCTCTTGCTGCTCTTCGGCGGAAGAAAAGACATCGCTCTGTTCAATTGCGGAGTTCTCTTCTTTATTGGTGATATTAGCTGCGCCTTTGTTGTCAGCGATAGAATTTGTCTGGGCAAAATTAAAATTGTTTACAGAACTAATGGACATACAAATCTCCTCAAAGCTGATTTGATCACTTAGCTAAAAATTATAGGTTCATCTGCGTTTCCTGCATAGCTAATAATATTTAACACAATATTAATACAAAGAGAAACGCATGCCTTATAGCTTCTTGCCTGCGAATACTGCATTCACTTGCGCGTTCTCCATAGGATTGCAGAGCGCCATATATGCTGTTAACGACAGGTTCTGTCTAGCAGCCTTCAGATTTACTAGGCATATAAAAGATATGAACTTCACTTTGCATCTAGATCAGTCGCATTTCCCAGCATCTGGCTTGCTTGCGTCAGGGCAGAGCCTACTCTCCCACACCGTCGCCAGTGCAGTACCATCGGCGTTGCTGAGCTTAACTTCTATTATTTTCCCCCTCTGTCGCAAGCGACATCTTCCCCTCCCATACTGCATATTCGTATCCTCAGCACCTGGCTTTATTGCGTCAGCTTCTGCCCGCTACGCTACTTCGCTACGCTCAGAGGCAGCGCTTAGCAGAACTGCCGCAACGCAAAGCGTGAACAGCCTGCAACTGCATTTTTACAATCCAACAGCACCGG
>JAUNIO010000022.1 GCA_030535355.1 bacterium
GTGGGTGTGTGCTTGGGGGGGAGTGCTGCCCGCGCTTTGTTCGTCTTCGGAGAATGGGGATTCGTACCCGACGTCACAGCGACACTCATGCTCTCCGTTTACGCTTACGGAAAAATGCGTGCCTTTAATGCTGCATTTAATTGCAGGTTCAGAATCTATAGCGACATGAGGAATCCCAGCGCGGTTGAGCTGACTGATAATATTCTCAGGATGGGGATGCAGTTCCAGTAGAGCGGCGGCCAGCATATCTCCGGCAGCGCCCATGTTGCATTCGAAATACAGGGTTTTCATGGGGTATCATCCTTCCATTGTGTTCTATATTTAGTCGTTAACTGAAACTTTTTACTTCGAGAAATCGGTTAAACTTACCAACCAATGAGGTTAGGTTTAATAATCCCGCCAGCAGGAAGGTCTATAATAACGGTCACTTGGATGTCTTCGCTTCTGACTGGAGATATTAATCCCCATACAGCTGAGAATATAGTTGAGGACCCACAGACTCCCTATTATTGCTAATACTTCTGTGAAAAAGAGAATGCCGCGGAATAGATCATTATAGCGTATGTAAATTTTATAAAACATCAAAATAACAATAATTGCTATTGCTATGTAACTTATCAGGATGATCCGATAAGAGCGGGAAGTGATGATCTTAGGTGCCGGCGGTGGCGGAACGAGATTAAATTGAGAATCTGCCTTGCATATCCTGGTATTGAGCTGCTCTATCTTGTCGCTTATCTGCTGGCGCTCAGAACTGGGAATTTTGAGCTGCTCTTCGGTATAAGGAAAAAAAATAAACGGTTTTTCTTCTGCTGCTTCTAAGCATTTATGCAGAAGCCTTACTTCTGCCTTTAAGGAAGCAATATAAATATGTTTAGAACTATCGGCAGTAGATTCCGCAGTAGTTTCCGCTTCTAATATATCCGCTAAGGAACTCAAAAGTCTCACGCAATGATGGTAATAGCAGTCTTTATGCGATTCGCTGTATTGAATGGCTACGTCTCCTAAGATCAGGAAAGCTTCGGCTAAGTTTAGCAAAGTGTTGCTTTTCATTGTGGGAGAGACATTGCTGAAGTAATAATCTAAGCTGGCGAGGTTGATCGCCAGCATATTGAGCTCCAGGCTGCGCTCTTGGGGAGTTGCCCATTTAGAAGAAAATGAAATGGCTATCTGGCATATATTGCGGTAAATGATGAAATCAATGGGATGCTTGTAAGGAAATCTTTGGGTTAGCAGCAGCTCGAGCGCTTCGTTCCAGAGCTGCTTTTCTATCTGCTGTCTGACCAAGCGCAGAAGTTCTAGTTCACTTGTTTTAGCCGTGCAGTTTTGCAAGCTGTCGGGACTGAGCGCCGACGAGATGTCTGGCAGTTCATCTTCAAGACTAACTTTGCTGCAGATACCGCAGTTGCGGCACTTGTAGATAATAACGCCGCAGTTCAGAGAAAGGACATCTATGTCAGGGGCTTGGGTGCTTAAGGTATCTTGACCACAATATGGACAGTGAGAAGACATATCTCTCAATTTCTGTACTTAGGGGATAATACCTAGGCATGAGCCTTGCGAAATCCTGTAAAGCATTGAGATCTCAGCTCGCTCGACGATATTATGCAGTTCTAGATGCAGGATATGCGGACTGACATTGGAGATAGGAGTTATGGACCTGTCACAGCTGTTATCCGATATTGCCATGCTCTCAGCATTGCTCTGATACCAATATCATTTAGTTAAGATTCAATGTCGTTAACTTAAGGCTCAACGACATTGGAGATGTTGACTCATATACAATTATCGCCACGTTCATGCCTGCGTATAAGCTAGAGCATAACACAAGCTAAACCTCGATTCCCCAACAGTCTTGGGCACCCCCTCTGTCGCAGTCGCGACTTCTCCCCCTCCCATCCTTTAGGGGGAGTCAGATAGTTTCGCAGGTTAGCTGATCGCTAACTAAATGATATTAGCTCTGACACCAATAAAGGCGATAATCTGCTTTTTACAAGCCGATGGCTTCCACATCTGCTGCGTCCATTTTTTCCCGGTCGAAAAGCAGTTCTTCTGTTGCCCCATCGGCGAAATAGCGGCCCTGTTTCAGTATTAAGCAGCGCGGGCAGACTTCGGCAGCAAAGGTCAGATCGTGGGTAGCGATGAGCATAGCGTGGGGCAGCTTTCGCAGCAGCTGAATGAGGCGGCGGCGGGATCTGGGGTCGAGAAAGGCGGTGGGTTCGTCCATGAGCATGACGTCAGGCCGCATGGCCAGAACCGTGGCGATGGCGGCCATGCGTTTTTCGCCGCCCGACAGTTTGAGGGCGGATTTATCCCGCAGATGAGCGATGCCGAGCTGGTTCAGACGGTCTTCGACGCGATGGCGCACGCTCTCTTCATCTAGACCCAGGTTGCGCGGCCCAAAGGCTATATCGTCGTAGATGGTAGGCATGAAGAGCTGATCGTCGGGATTCTGGAAAATGACCCCGGCCTTGGCGCGGATCTCCGTCAGATTTTCCTTGGTTAACGGCAGACCGGCAATGTTGGCTTCACCGCTTCCCGGCAGAATCCCTACCAGCGACATGATCAGCGTGCTTTTTCCGGCCCCGTTGGCGCCGATTAAAGCCAAATGCTCACCTTCTGACAGGTGCATGCTCAATTTATCTATAGCCAGGGTGGCGTCGGGATATTTTACGCTCCAATCGCTGATCGTTACCAAGGGAACAACTCTCCAATCGCGGTCATGATATCCCATTCGCGGAACAGGACGGCGGAACCCGCTCCGAGGATCAGAAAGATACCGTCGGCCGGCCTCCAGGCCGGGGAGGGGACATACCGGCGTCCCAGACTCTGGCAGCGGCACTGCATAGCGTTATAGACGCGCTCGGCCCGATCCGCACTGCGCAGCAGTAGCTGGCCGGCTAAAGGAGCAAATTCCCGCAGATTAGGCCATTGTCTGCCTTTAGAGCGCAGTCTGAAGGCGGTGAGCAGATTGACGGCTTCTTCGGTCAGGATGCCCAAATAACGGTAGGTCATTTCCGTCAGCGCGATCAATATCTCCGGCAGGTGTAAGCGGTGCAGCTGAGCGGTGAGCTGGGCGAACGGAGTCACAGACACGAGAATTAGCACTGCACTGACGCTGAGCAAAGTGCGCAGGAGCAGAACCGCCAGAGAGAGCATTCCTGCGCTGACGGTGAAGCTGCCTATTTGCAAAACTGGAGCACGGCTAAAATAGACGTTGCCCAAACCCGCCAGTAGGGCAAATGGCAGAGCCCAAACAGCGCGTCTCACGATCATGCCCAGGGGAACTGAGGCCAGGGCGGCGCAGAGTATGGGATAAAACAAAAACGGTGCCAGACGGTGCAGGGCGCAGCTGTCCAGAGAAAGCAGGCAGATTAGATAGACAAAGGTAACCAGCAGTTTGCCTAAAGGGTGCAGGCGATGCAGGGCCGTCTGACCTGCGGCCAGCTGCTCCAGAGCATAGAGTTCGTTTATTTTGCTGCGGATATCTGCCATAATGAGCCTGTTATCGGTTAGGCGGGCGGGGCGCTGCGGCGTTTTTTACAGAAACTGACTGCCAGTCCCATGATACCGGCAAGAGCGCAGGTCAGCGCCGCTCCCAGCAGTCCTGATGCGCTCGTGCCTTGGCCTTCTCCTGAGGGAAAATCGTAATCGGGCAGGACGGCCAGACTTTTCTGTACGGCGGCGGCCTGGCTGTGCACCGCGCCGCTGCGCTCCAATTCCGCCGAGCCGGTGATGCGCTGGATAGACCACTCCAAGCCGTCGGGTTGGCTTGAAGCCAGCAGCGAGAGACCTCCGCCCACCAGCACGGCCAAGACCGCCAAAGAGACGGCCAGGGGCTTAAGAGAAACGCTGTTCAGCCCTATCTGCGTGGATAAGTTTGCTGTCAACAGTTCGGGGCGCGTCTGCAGGACGTAAGTTAGAATGCCGGCGGTGACTGCTCCCTCGACGAGGCCTATGGCCAGGTGAATGGGCTGCATCAGGGAGAGGAAAAAGCCGAAGGGCAGCTCGGTTACCCCGGAAAACAGCGTTTCTAAGACCACGCAGAAAGCGCCCAGCTGCAGGCTAACCACTGAGGCTAGCATTGATGCGGCCCAGATGCGTTTGGCTGTGACTTCTTGTCGCAGAATAGGCCGATAAATCAGTGGCCAGACCAGCAGGCAGGGAATTACTCCCATGTTGAAGATGTTGGCACCCAGAGCTAACAGGCCTCCGTCAGCGAAAAAGAGGCACTGCACGATTAGGACAGCGGTTATAGTTAGTAGGGCTGGCGCATCGCCCAAGAGACTGGCCAGAAGTACCCCGCCGCCGAGGTGGCCGCTGGAACCTGTGCCGGGAATGGTGAAGTTGATCATCTGCGCGGCGAACACAAAGGCCCCGGACATAGCCATCAGGGGCAGTTTGCGCTCAAGCTGCGGCTCTTTGTCAAGTTTTTTTACCGCCCAGCCCAAGGCGCAGGCGCTGGTGGCATACATCGCGCCGCCTACGGGAGATGATAATAACGCATCGGCCATGTGCATAGCTATCGGATCCTCGCTGTTATTAAACTAAATCAACTATAAACTTCATGCTCTGCTTTTTGCTCTGCTTTTGCATATCCTTCCATGCGGTCCTCTCACGAGATACAGCGCGTGGTGAAGTTCTATAGGCTGCCGAATTGGCTGGATATCATTTCCAAGTAGAATCATCTGGCTCAAGGATCTGGTTCAAGGAGATAGGATTTGGAATGGCGCATATCAAAGACTAAAACTGCCGGATTCGAAAGCTTCGCTTGCCTAATGACTAGCCGGGCTGGAGTGCGGCAAATATCCATTATGAGGTGAATACATGCTGGGCAACTTCAGTTATATGAACGCCACCAAACTGTACTTTGGCGAAGATTCTCTGCAGTATCTGAAAGACGAGCTGCCTAAATACGGTCCAGCCGTGCAGCTGATCTATGGCGGCGGTTCCATTAAAAAGAACGGTATTTACGATGCCGTTGTGGAGATTCTCAAGGCCTGCGGCAAAACGGTCGTCGAAGATGGCGGAGTCATGCCCAATCCTACAGTTGAAAAGCTGCGCGAAGGCGTCAAAATTGCCCGCGATAACCATACGGATCTGCTGCTGGCTGTAGGCGGTGGCTCCTGCTGTGACTACGCCAAAGCCGTTTCGGTGGCGGTACACTGTGATGAAGACCCCTGGGAGAAATATTTTATACGCTTTGAAGAGCCTGCGTGCGAGATTGTGCCGGTGGGCTGTATTTTAACTATGGCCGGGACCGGATCGGAGATGAACGGCGGATCGGTGATTACTAACCATGAAGCTAAACTGAAGATAGGCCACGTGTTCGGCGAAAACGTCATGCCTAAATTCTCCATCCTCAACCCCAAGTTCACCTATTCGCTGCCCCAAAAGCAGATGATTGCTGGCATATACGATATTTTTAGCCACATCTGTGAACAGTATTTTTCCGGTGAAGACGACAATACCAGCGATTACCTGGCCGAAGGCCTGATGAAATCGGTAATACACAGTTCGCTCATCGCTTTGAAAAATCCTGAAGACTATGAAGCCCGCTCCAATATCATGTGGACAGCGACCTGGGCTTTGAACACGCTGATCGCCAAAGGCAAGAGCACTGACTGGATGGTGCATATGCTGGGCCAGGCTGTGGGCGCGTACACCGACGCTACCCACGGCATGACGCTGTCGGCGGTTTCTCTGCCGTATTACCGCCATATTATGCCTTGCGGTTTGGCTAAATTCAAACGCTTTGCCAAAGAAGTCTGGGGCGTGGAAACAGAGGGCAGGAGCGATATGGAGATCGCTGAATCCGGTTTGTCGGCTCTGGAAGCATGGATGCGCCAATTGGGCTTGGCGATGAAGATTAGTGAGCTTGGAGCGGCCGAAGACATGATTGAAGGTATGGCGGATGCGACCTTTATCCTTAAGGGAGGCTATAAGGTCTTGGATCGTTCCGAGGTGGTGCAGATTCTGCGCGAATGTCTGTAAACAGATGTGATTGTCTGTAAACAGACGTCTAGGATGTATGGGCGAGGAAAAGTGAGCGGAAGTTTTCCTCGCCTGCGCTGTAATGTTAGCTGGGCTGAGGCAGAGTTCAAAAATAAGTATAATGGCCCCCAGATATTAGGACTAAGCTCTGTTGATTAAAGGTGAACATGGTATATACTCACCTCTAAGGATAATATACTATGACTTACAAGCATTGCGCCCCAAAATTCAAAGCTAAAATTGTTTTGAAGGTTCTGCAGTGCTAAAAAGAACTCAGCGATCTAGCCAATGAATATAACATCAATCCGAATCTAATTTGGAAATGGCGAACAATTATTCTTGATAATGCAAGCTTATTACTCAACCCCCGATAAGCAAGCTGCCAACGCTAAGAGGGAGGAAAACCAGGGGAAAAGCATCAAAGAATGCTGTTTACGCTAGGTCAGCTGACGCTGGAGCGTGATTCATTCCAGAAGTCCTTTCGAAGTACAAGGCATAGCCGGTAATATGCAGGCTGATCGGGAAGGCTATGATCTTTTGCCGGTGGTGATGATTGGCCTAGTGATCCGTATGCTGAGTGCGCCGCGTTTTGTCGTATTCGTTGCATACTTCTTTAATCATCTGTAGCAAAACTTCTGCTGCCGGAGATAAATCGCTCAGATCGTTGGCTATGATATCCTTGACTTGGGGGGCTTATGCGGCGCGAAAAATCAGTAATTTTATGTGTTTTGGCGTTGGTCTTAGCGGCTGTCTGTGGCTGCGGCAGAATGTCGGCTCAGGAACCGTATGCCGGAACATCTGGGAAAACATACGGCAGTGATGCTAATACTAAAGCAACGGAGACAGACATGACCGCAAGGAGTGAAAAACACAGCGACAATAAACTCTATGAACTGACCAGGAGACGCCGTTCGGTGCGCAGTTATGCGCCTGAGCCTATTGATGACTCCGTCTTAAAAGAAATTATGAAAGTGGCCCTGACGGCACCCTCGTCTTTTGGACACCGTCCTGTGGAATACGTGATAGTCCGAGATCGGGATATGATTCGCAGGATCGGTGCCTGCAAACTTATGGGCGGTTCCCAGATTAATGGTGCCGGAGCTGTGATTGTAGTGATGGTCAGAACTGCGGATAAGCGCGAAGCGGAATTTTGGATTGAGGATGGAGCGATCGCTTCGTCGTATATACTTTTGGCTGCCGAACAGTACGGATTAGGGGCCTGTTGGGTGCATATCCGCAATCGGAGGGGGCAGAGGGGAACCTCAGATGAGGAAATCCGTGCGTTGCTGAGCGTTCCTGATGGCTATACCGTGCTGAATTTAGTGGCTATCGGAACTAAGGGAGAGAGCAAAAGGGCCTATACGGACGCCGACCTGCCTATGGAAAAAGTGCATTGGGATAAATATTGACATTTTTTAGCAGAATTGTCTGTGGAGAAACGGCTTCCATCCCTTCCTCGAGATATTCTATCTTGCTCTTAGGGTGCCTGTATGCCGTGCTTAAATTTTGAGCTGCCTCTTTGGTTTACTTATGTGGTTTTTGTGGTATAAGATATATGATAACGGTTTTAGGTATGTATGGCCTTGTAAGGGTAGGGTAGCTCAAGGCATTGGCTAGGCAGCTCGAATCGGTAAAATTGTGGAGGTAAGGAATGGACAGCGTAAGCAGTTCCGTTAACAGAAGTTATAATAATTACAGCCAAAATAACAGCCAAAGTCTGAACAGCAATCAGCAGAGTGCTTCCTCTGTTCAGGGTGGTACTGGCAATGATAATATCGCCGGTGTCCACGGGGAAGCTGGCAATGAGAATATTCAGGGCGGCGCTGGCAGCGATAATATTGCCGGTACCCGCAGCGGATTGGGTATGGACTATATCGAGTGGTCTAACACCGTACTGGGACGTCAGCCCAGTCAGTCTGGTCAGTCCGGCACCGTACAAGGCCCCAGCTCTCTCAACGATATCATGCAGTCGCAGATGCAGGATATGCAGACCGCCCAGGCGGTTACCGATACCGCAGCTTTGGGTTTGATCGATTACGATAAGGTTAGCGCTCAGGTCCAGCAGGGCAATACCCTGGGCGGTACGATGACCGCCATGACCGAAGTTGGTCTGCTCAATGCCCATAGACGCGGCGAAGACATTAGAATGGCCCGCCGCACGGCCTCTTTCGATCCTTATGCTGCCAGTCCGCAGAGTACTCCCGGCGGTTTAAATCCCCAGCTGATCACTTGGGCTAACGGCGACAGTAAAATGGCTTCGGGGCTGCTGGAAATTGCCAAAACCGATATATTCGATTTTAAGGCTTTGGACAAGATGCTCGAAGAGCGCGGTATTCCCGATAACGTGACCGGCGATACCATGGAGGCTATCCAGTATGTGCACAGCATTGGCGGCGATATTTCCGAACTGACCGCCGAAAACATCGCCGACGGTTCTTATAGAGATTCTATCACCGCTTCTCCCGTAGATAGCCGTCCCGCTGACGATAAGGCCCAGAAAGAACTGGCCGATGCCCGCAGCGCCGAGGGAGTGTATTCGGCTGCTTATTTGGGCGTGCTGGACGTCGACGCTTTAGAGAAACAGGTGGCCAGCGCTGACAGAGCTGAGCGCCCGCAATTCGTGCAGTGCGGCCAGGAATTGCTGCAGGCTGCCGATAACGGTACGCCTTTGGAGAATATTAAAGGCTATGCCCCTAACGGTGTTTTCGATCCTTATGGCCGGGAAGCCGATATGCTGGAAAGATTCGGCGGCTGGCGCAATCGGCAGGGCGGCTTAGGGCGTCTGCCCAGCCAGATGGGCATCAGCGCTATTCAGATGCGGGATACCGGCACGGCTGAGAGCCTCATCAGTGCTGCTCAGTCGGGGGTTATCGACTATGAAGCGATGGCGGAGATGCTTAACGAAAGAGGCGTGCCTAACAACATGACCGGCAGAGCTATGTATGCTTTGGTGCAGATGCACGCCAACGGCGAAGATATCAGCGATCTAACCACCAAGGATCTGCAGCCACATTAGCATTTACTAAGACACAAAAATCAATCACGCCTGCGCTTATTTTCTAGAGGTGAGAATAAGTTCAGGCATTTTTTTATTCGCAATATATTTACAGATTTAGCAGAACGCCGATGCGCTTAAAAGCAAATCCTAAAAGCAAGTAATGCACCTCTGCAATGTCGGCGTTATTTCTGCACAATCACTACGTTAAATTCTGTTTCGCATTTGTCGCAAACTGTGGGACATTCGCCGAGATGAGGATCGCTGGATTTGAGGTCGGGAGCATAAATGCCGGAGCCTATATTCTCGCTGACCGTTCCGCAGTGCGGGCATTTGGCCCGGAATTTTATAGTCCAGAGTTTTTGGGTTTCCGAAAGCTTAACTTCCTGGGCGGAAACAAATTTACCGTTTTTGATCGTGGGCGGCTTAATCGCCTGAGCGGCCAAGGACAGATATCCGAGCAGCAGAACGGTTAAAGCAATTGCCGTAATCTTTTTCATGGTTTTTCTCCTCGTAAAGTTATTAGTATTATTCAGAAAGCATATTCTTCTTAAGAGTGTATGTTCATTAGAATGTAATTCCATGTAGTTTAAGTTTGATGATATTGAAAATGTTCCGAGGTCTAGCGTATGTGATGTGCCTGCTTGTACGCGGGCATAAACGTGGCGATAGTTATATGTGAGTCAACATTTTTAATGCCATTGAACCTTAACTAAATGACCTTTGTGCAATACCGAATATCATTATATTCGCTCTCGGGCTGATATGAAATACCTTATGGGCGCAAGGAAGAATTAATTGCGGAACAGGAGGAAACCGTGGGAGAATTAGCCGATCCGTCGAAGCAAAACAGCAGGAGATAGTACGCTTATCTCGGGCGAGATATAACAGCTGATTTTGCAATTCTGAAATGTTTTATTACGCTTTAATATTATGACTTAAATATGAAAAAGACTTATCGCATTTTTGATATTATTGGCCCGCGCATGATTGGCCCTTCCAGCTCACATACCGCTGGGGCCGCTAGAATCGGACTGATCGCTAATCGCTTGGTTAAGGGCGATATAAAGCGGGCGCAGATTACTTTATACGAATCTTTTGCCACCACCGGCAGAGGGCATGGCACCGATCGGGCCTTGGCCGGAGGGTTGCTGGGCTTCCCTCCTGACGATGAACGTTTGCGCGATTCTTTGGCTTACGCCCAGCACTCTGGGGTAGAAATTACTTTTTCCTTTTCGGACCAGCCCGCTCCCCATCCCAATACGGCGCGGATTTTTCTGGAAAAGCGCAATGGAGAAACCTTGGAAGTGCTGGGAGCTTCCGTGGGGGGCGGCAATATAGAAATACTGGAAATAGACGGGATGGAGGTCTCCTTCTCCTGCAATTATCCGACTTTGCTGGTTTTTCACCGCGATGTGCCGGGGTCGATTCAGCACGTGAGCGGTATCTTGGCGGAAAGCGGTATCAATATCGCTTTTATGCGGGTTTTCCGCACCGCCAGAAATGCTGATGCCTGTATGGTTATCGAAATGGATGGCCAGCCGCCACGGGGCTTAGTGGCTCATATCCTGGCCAATGCGCCGGAAATTAGGAGAGCGTGTGTGCTATGAAATACGAATTCAGCAGTGGCCGGGAGCTTATCAGCATCTGTCGGGAACACAATATTGCCATATCTGAGCTTATGCTGAGAAATGAGATCGAACTGAGTGAACAGCCCCGCGAAGCGATTCTGGAGGAGATGCACAGCAATCTCGCCGTGATGCGGGCCTCTATCAGCGCTGGGCTCAATAGAAAGAGAATACCCCGGGGTATATTATCAGGGGGAGATGCGCTGAAATTGGCGGCTTTTGCCGAACAGAGCAATATGGGAGCTGCTTTGGCTAAGGTCGTGGCCTCTTCTATGGCCGTTGTGGAAACTAATGCCGCCATGGGCAAAATAGTCGCCGCTCCCACTGCCGGAGCCAGTGGAATTTTACCGGCAGTGTTGATCGAGTGTGGGGGGCATCAGCGCGGCTTTGACGATGACGCCTTGATACGGGGGCTGTTTACGGCCGGCGCTGTCGGCTGTATTATAGCTGAAAATGCCAGCATAGCCGGAGCTTCCGGCGGCTGCCAGGCGGAAACAGGGACGGCGGCAGCTATGGCGGCAGCAGCTTTGGCGGAACTCTGCGGCGCTGCGCCGGAGACGGTCCTGACTGCGGCGGCTATCGCCATCAAAAACTGCTTGGGCCTGGTCTGCGATCCGGTCGCGGGACTGGTGGAGTGCCCCTGCATTAAGCGCAACGCTATCGGCGCGGTTAACGCCGTTCTTTCCTGTGATATGGCTCTGGCGGGGATAGAGAGCCTTATTCCCTTCGATGAAGTGGTAGAGGCCATGCAGGGTGTAAGCCATCTGATGAGCAAGGAACTGCGGGAAACGGCTAAGGGCGGCTTGGCTGCTACGGAAACGGGGCGGAGGATAGCAGAAGAGCTGGTCAGCGGCGAGCGCCCGGCCAGACGCTGATCAGCTTCGAGGTTATGTGCAGGTGGGTACATGAGCCCCCCGCATTATATTATTATTTCTTGGCCGCTTTGGCTTTGCTATTCTTCCAAATGCGGGTGACCTTGACCACATAATTGCGGGTCTCCGCAAAAGGAGGGATGCCGCCGTAGCGCTGTACATTGCCAGGCCCCGCGTTATAAGCGGCGATAGCCAGGCGGATGTCGTTGGGGAACATGTTCAGCATCTGGCGCAGATAGCGTGTCCCCGCTGCAATGTTGGCTTCGGGATCGAATCGGTTGTGGCAGCCCAGACTGGAAGCTGTGGCCGGCATAAGCTGCATGAGTCCCCCAGCACCGGCCGAAGAGCCAGCGGTGGGGCAGAAATTAGATTCTACCTCGATGACCGCACGCACCAGCCAGGGGTCGAGGTTATGCTTTTCCGCGTATTTGCAAATGATAGGGGTAATGTCTAAATTGATAGGTTCACGTACAGCTACGGTCTTATAGCTAACTTCTGGAGCGGGCTGTACGGAATGAGCGCCGCGGGAAGCCAAAGATCGGCGGCGATGGTCGGTCTGGGGCACTTTTTTATAAACGACGCCGGATGTGCGCACCATAATCGGCGGCATATTGTACTTGTTGCCGTGGCCGGAAGCGGCGGACAAATCCAGTTTGGTGGGAAGCGGGGGAGCTTCCTTCATGAGTCCGTAGCTTTTGAGCTCGCGTTCGGTGAAAAATTGCTTGGGTCCGTTAGTCTCGCTGTTTCCCCAGAAACTGCTGGTAATGGTCTCTTCCGAGAGTTCCAATTCCTGCATATCGCCGGGATCGCTGGCCAAGGCCGGGAAGGCCAAGACGGCGCAGAGCGCGGCAGAACAGACAAATTTATTAAACAAAACGAAATACCTCGAGCTTCCCGCGAACTAAAAGTTTCGCTTCTGATATGCCTTGCACTTCATGCGCACAAGGCATGTGCGCGAAACTCAACGCTTTCTCAAATAGCGCCGCAGCGCTTAGTCTGCAGCAGACTTTTGCCTGCCGTCAGCTATTGACAGCTATTTAGCAGCGCGGGAAACGGTGGCCGCGGGACTCGTCGGGTACCCGCTGACGCTTATAGATTTTTCAGCTCATTTTCGGCGGCTACGGCAGTATTGGCACATTCTGCCCCTCTCGCGGCTGACGCTGAGCCTGGGTGCATCTTTCAGCGCAGGCATTGTAGATTAATTCTGGGAGTTTGTCAAATTTTGCTAAGGCAGTTTTGATTAGATAATATAAAGAAATACCCGAAAATCAAGGGCTAAACACCGAAAATAAATTTTTATATTGATAGCGCTGAATAATATTCGAAACGATGTGAATAATCTTTAATCTAATTGTAATCTAGATTGTGATAATAAAAGATGCCCTATTTTACGGGCATCTTTTATTATGAATTTTGAATTGTGCGGGAAGTAAATTTGTTCGTTAGCTCTGAGGCATTAAAGCGTTGGATCTACTCCTCATCGTTGCGCAGCACGGCTAAGAAAGCTTCTTGAGGGAGTTCCACATTGCCTATGCGTTTCATGCGTTTTTTGCCTTCTTTTTGCTTCTCTAGCAGCTTGCGCTTGCGGGTGATATCGCCGCCGTAACATTTGGCCAGCACGTTTTTGCGCATGGCTTTGACTGTAGAGCGGGCTAAAATTTTTCCTCCCAAGGTGGCCTGCACGGGCACTTCAAAGAGCTGGCGGGGGATGACTTCTTTTAGCTTCTCTACTAGATCGCGCCCCGCTTCATAAGCGCGCTCGCGGTGTACGATGATGGAGAGGGCATCGACCTTTTCTCCGTGAACAAGAATATCTAGGCGCACCAGATCGGATTCGCGCACACCTGTGATTTCATAGTCAAAGGAGGCATAGCCTCGGGTGCGCGATTTGAGCTGATCGAAAAAGTCGGTGATAATCTCTGCCAGAGGCAGCTCGTAGGTGAGCATAGCTCGATTGGTATAAGGGTATTCCATGCCCAGGAAGGTGCCGCGCCGATTCTGACAGAGGTCCATGATCTGGCCTACGTAATCTTCCGGGGTGATAATCGAGGCTTTAACGATTGGCTCTTCAATGCGGTATTGGCCTTCGGTGGGGAAGTCGGACGGGTTTTGGATGCGGCGGCCCTTGCCGGTTTTGTCCTGTTTATCGTAAACCGTATAGATGACGCTGGGAGCGGTAGCGATCAGCTCTAAGTTGAATTCGCGTTCCAAACGCTCCTGCACGATTTCCATGTGCAGCAATCCCAGGAAGCCGCAGCGGTAGCCGAAGCCCAGGGCCACCGAAGTCTCTGGTTCCCAAACTAAGGAAGCGTCGTTGAGCTTGAGTTTGGTCAGAGCATCGCGCAGGTTGTTGTAATCCAGAGGATCGATGGGATAGAGGCCGCTAAAGACCATGGACACAGCGGGACGGTAACCGGGCAGGGCTTGGGTAGCTCCCTCCTTGGCCAAAGTGATGGTGTCGCCGACGCGGGTCTCTTCGATATGGCGGATCTGCCCCACTAAGTAACCCACATCGCCGCTTTGCAGCACCTCCGTGGGACGCATGGTGGGCTTAAAAACTCCCACTTCATCGACTAAATATTCCTGATTGGTGCTCATCAGCTTAATGGAAGTGCCTTTGCGCACTTCACCGTCGACGACGCGGAAAAAGGGCACTACGCCGCGGTACTGATCGTAGCGGGAATCGAAGATCAGTGCGCGCAGAGGAGCGTTAAGCTCGCCTTTGGGCGGAGGAATCAGGCGGATTATGGCTTCCAGCAGCTCGTCTATGCCTATGTCCTGCTTGGCGGAAACCAAGACGGCATCGTCGGCGGGCAGGGCCAGAATCTCTTCAATTTCCTGCTTTACGCGGTCAGGATCGGCGGAAGGCAGGTCAATTTTATTGATGACGGGTATGACCTCCAGATTCTGATCCAGGGCCATGCCGTAGTTGGCCATAGTCTGGGCCTCTACACCCTGAGAAGCATCTACCACGAGCAGAGCGCCGTCGCAGGCGGCTAGGGAACGGGAAACTTCGTACGTAAAATCTACGTGTCCGGGCGTGTCTATGAGGTTGAGATAATAGGTATTACCGTCTTTTGCTTTATATTCCAGTGTTACGGGATGGGATTTGATGGTAATGCCGCGTTCCCGCTCTAAATCCATGGAATCCAGGACCTGATCCATCATTTCACGCTGGGAGATGGTGTTGGTATGCTCTAAAAGGCGGTCGGCCAGAGTGGACTTTCCATGGTCGATATGGGCTATAATGCTGAAATTGCGTATAAATTTATGATCCATTGATGTACCTAATATAGTGCTGCAGCAGCTTTAAACTGTTCTAGTCTGTTCTAGTTGCTGAACTATCAGCTTGATAACATCAAATCTTCTGCATTCTCAGCAATAAACCTATTATCTCCCTAACGCCGTTATTTACTTACTCCCCAGTGCTTCATAGCGCTGGGCGTATTCGCGCAGCTCTTGCATAAAACCATCTACTGAATGGGCAACGCTTATACCCAAATGGTTATCGTGAGAGGGGGCGGTCATTGGCGGCTGGGCTGCCCTCTGGGCTGTGTGGCTGGCTCGTCCGTTTAATTCGTCGATGGCGGGCTGGTAACCCTGCTGGGCTGCTGCCTGCAGATAGCTGGCCGCCGCTGACATATTGCGGGCTACCCCTTTGCCGCGTTTATATAATATGCCTAATCTGTATTGCGCTTCGAAACATCCCTGTTTGGCAGCTTTTTCATAAAACTCTACAGCTAATTTCATATTTTTGTAGAGCCCGTTGCCTTCTTCGTGCATTACCCCGCAGTAATACTGAGCGTCGGCGTCACCTAACTGAGCTGCTTTTAACATATATTCTCCGGCTTTGGAAGAGTTTTGCTCTACTCCGCGGCCGAGCATGTAGATTCTGCCCAGGCATCTAAGTCCCATAGGGAAGTTGTGGCTGGCGGCTGTCTGATACAGCTCAGCGGCTTGGCGGAAATCTTGCGGACGCCCCAGGCCTTCTTCATATAAGTTGCCGAGCAGACAGCGGGAATTATCGTCATCGCGCTCTACCCCAATCTCTAAGTAATCGGCAGCTCGGGGAAGGTCGCTTAACGATTTTTTTTGGATATAAATATTGGCCAAAAAGAAGGGGGCGCGTCTATCGCCTTGTTCGAGAGCTTCTGTGAGCAGCTGTTGGGCCTTTTTTATGTTGCGCGGCAGTCCGCCGATGCCCTTAGAATAGAAATAACCTAAATCGGCTTTGGCTGAGATGTTGCCTAAAGCGGCCGCTTTTTGGTAACATTCGGCAGCTTTGCTGTGGTTAACAGCTACTCCCCAGCCGCTGTAATAGGCGTTGCCGAGGCTTTGCCAGCCTAGGCTGTTGTCTTGCTGAGCGGCTAGGGCAGCATAATCCGCGAATAATTTGAGGTCTTTTTTGACGCCTTGTCCCATCAGCAGGCAGATTGCATAGGCAGCCTGCCCATAGGAATAGCCTTTGTCAGCTGATTGGCGGTAGTATTTAGCGGCTTTTTTCAGATCGGCTGCTGTCCCTCTGCCGGATTCGTAGCAGCGCCCCAATTCAAACATGGCCTCTGGATCGCCTTTTTTAGCTTTTTCGAGCAGTGTGCTGAAAGGAGTGTCAGAAAGCCCAGGATAGATTTTTTCGGATATAATCGGCGGGCCAGAGAAAATGATATTTTCCGATGTGTTGGCCCAGACAGGGCAGCAGCATACGCTGCAGGCGATTAGACTAAGTAATAACGTTTTAATTTTCATTTTGCCAGCCCCATATTCTTTATAATGGCTTTTTTTGCAGAAGGATGAATGCAGTAACTATTTTGGCAGACTTTAGTACTCAATAAGCTTGATTCTGCGGGTAGCTGATGCAGCTTTTAAGAACATTTTACCTTATGCTGCAGAATGAGCTGATTACAGCCCGTGTGCGTACGGCTTGTTTTTCTATATGGTTCGCTTCTGAAGTATAGCAAGCAAGCTCATGATTAGGTGGCTTAGATGTCAGACGCACCTTTTAGATGCAGCTTAGCTTCTTTAATGACTATATCCCAATATTTTTTACTTTGCGGCGATGCTGAACTGTCACGCTCAGCGGCAGCCGCCTCGATCAGTCCCTGCACGTCGCCGCCTTCCCGGCAAAAAACTTCGACGCGCTGTTGGGTGTCCCATTCGATCTGGGCTTGGGCATTGCCCTTGCTTTGAGCTGTGGCCTGCGGCTGATTTGGGCTGCTGCCATGTTCTTTTTGATATTGCATGGCCCGATCTATGATGCGCAGTAAATTTTTGCGTCCATCTTCGGTTTCATCTGAACCGTATAACCTTTTGCGGGCCCAATTGATAACTGTTTCAGGCCCGAGCTCTCTGATGCATTCATCAGCTGTTTGCATTAATTCGGCGTTGGCATAGTGTAGATTTTTCCTTGAATTGCGAATCTCTGGACTCTCATGGCTAGCACTTGCAGACTGGGTAGGGACCAGGCGATTATTCAGCAGGTTTTCCTCGGGACTGGCCGATAGGGGGGCGCTGCATAAACACGCTACGAAAACGATGGCAAATAGAAACACTGTTTTTTTCATAGTTATCTTCACCTTAACGATAATATGAAGAATGTGGGAAAATTTTTGCGATAGAGGAACAATCGCTAACTATATGATGTTGCGTTAATTAAATGATATTACACACAGTTTACTCTGTTTGTTAGGCGGAACTTTTCTAATTGCCCGATTTGCGATCAACGCTGATAGGTGTCAGGCCATTAAAAATACATAAATAATATTCAGAGTCTCTGCATGTCGCTTACTGCAGTATATATGTACGAAATATTGCTGTCAAGTTTAACGTGTCGCATATTTGCGACACGTTAGCTATAAAAGCGATAATTGCGTGGCAGAATTGTTTTGGGAATCCGTAAGGGAAGCGGCGCCGGCAGCGCGGGCGCCGAACATTTCGAGAAATTCCGCTTCGCCTATGATTTTAATGCCTAAATCTTTGGCTTTTTGCAGCTTGGACCCCGCTGCTTCTCCGGCCACGACCAGATCGGTCTGTTTGGTTATAGAAGTGCCTACGCGTCCGCCTCTGCGGATGACCAGTTCCTTAGCCTGGGGGCGGCTTATGCTGCCCAGTCCTCCGGTAAAGACTACGGTCAGATCGAGTTTGGCATCAGAAGTGTCCGCAAATTCTTTTCCTGAGGTATTGAGACCCAGCGCGGTTAAGCGCTGCAAAAACTGGAGGTTGCTTTCTTGGGCAAAATAATTGACGATGTTGGCCGCCGCGCTGGCACCGATGCCTCTAAACTGTTTGGCCAGTTTTGTGGCTGTGCCGTGAAGAGCTTGGCTTTGTCTTATCAGCAGTGTCGCAGGCATAGCGCGGTTGTCGGTGTCCGCTGTGGGCTTGGCTGGAACTGCGGTCGGCGCTTCTGGGCTGCTGGCTGACAAATCTGAAGTTATAGCTGAGGCTGAACTGTCTGAAGCTGAGAGGTCTGAAGCTGAAATGGAGGCTGCCTGCCAGTCTTGGGTGAACTTATGGCGCAGCTCTTCTCCGAGATGGCTGTAATTGGCAGCAGCTTTGGCGCAATTTCTCGCCAAAGCTCGCAGCTGAGCTTTGGGAGCGCCTTTGCTGATATCAGAGGCCTCCAGCAGTTTTTCGCTTAGGTCTCGCATGGTGTTAAGCCAGCGCTGCAGTTTCTCTGTCCCAGGCTGTTGTTCTGTTTCACACTCCGCTTTACAGCTGTCCATAGCCGCGGCAATTAATTCTGAATTCGCCTCGGCGACAACTTTGCCGATGGCTGAGGATATTTTGCCGGCTGCCTCGCTGAAATCGCTGAAAGCGCGGTGGCGGTATCCAGATGGAGAACTGTCAGAGTTGGGCAGCGGCGAGCCGTCGCGCTCAAAAGCTAGAGCGTAAATGGCTCCTTCCGGCTGAGCTGCGGCTTGGAAACTAGGCAAGTCTGGATAGATTTTCGCCAGCTGCTGAGCGGTTGAAGCGCCGATTTGCGGAATGCCCAAGCCGATGAGCAGACGGTAAAAGGGCCGTTTTTTGCTTTCTTCGATATTATTGAGCAGCTTAAGGCAGGTAATTTCGCCGAAAAGCTGGGCGATTTGCGGCAGGGTCAGCGTGTAAATATCACTTATGTCGTTGATTAGGTTGGCTTCCAGCAGGGACTGCACCGCCTGCCGTCCCATGCCTTCGATGTCCATCGCGTCGCGGGAACAGTAGTAGAGCAGATGGTTTTCCAGCCGGGCCAGACAGCGCGCATTTACGCAGCGCACTATGAGCGGATGCTCGCTGTCGGAGAGGGCGTTTTCACTTGATACTTCTACGGGTCCGCCGCAGACGGGACAGGTGACAGGCATGGCAAATGGTTCTGTGCCGTCGGGGCGCCGTTCCAGCAAGACACCTATAATCTGAGGGATAACTGCTCCGGCTTTGTGCAAAAAAACGCTGTCACCGATCCTCAGGTCCATGCCGTGGATGAAGCTGAGATTATTTAGTGTGGCCCGGCTGACCGTGCTGCCATCTACCAAAGTAGGTTCCAGCAGAGCTACGGGGGTGAGAACACCGCTGCGCCCGACTTGCACGATGATGTCGTTGACTTTGGTAATGACTTGGCTGGGAGGCAGCTTATAGGCCACGGCCCAGCGCGGCGAACGGGCTATGCTGCCCAAGACTTGGCGCTGAGCGTAGCTGTCCACTTTGAGGACGATTCCGTCGATTTCGTAATCGAGCTCAGCGCGTTTCTGGTGCCAGGCCGTGCAATGAGCCATTATATCTTCGATATTATCGAAAAGCTGGCGGTGGGGGCAAACGCTGAAGCCTAACTTTTCTAGGTAGTCCAAGGCCTGGGAATGGAGATCGATCCCGGGAACGGCTGTTTCCAAACTGTATGCGAAAAAGCTCAGCCGGCGGGATGCTACGGCGGCGGTATCTTTGAGGCGCAGGGAACCGGAAGCTAAATTGCGGGGATTGGCTTTTTTTTGCTGGGGAGGCAGGCTGGCATTGACCCGATTGAAATCGCTCCAGGTAATGTACATTTCGCCGCGCACTTCCAAATCTGCCGGGGCGCTGGGAGGCAGCACCTGAGGAATGGACGGGCTGGTGACGGCTTGATAGGTAACGTCTTCTCCCGTGGTGCCATCCCCTCGAGTGGCCGCTAACTGCAGCTGGCGATCGTGATAAACTAAACGCACGGCCAAGCCGTCTATTTTCAGCTCAGCCAAATAGCGGGGGGCATAACTGGACAGCATTTCTCTGCCCTCGGCGAGCGCGTGGTCCTGAGCTTCCTGCAGCCAACGGCGGATGCGGGTATCAAAAGCGCGCACATCTTCGGCGTCGTAGGTGTTGGCCAGGCTCAGCATGGGCACGGGGTGATGTACCGTGGAATAGGCGCTTACGCGTCCGCCCACGCGCTGGGTGGGCGAAGAAGGCACAATTAATTCTGGAAAGCGCTCTTCTAGGTCTTGCAGGCGGCGGAAGAGAGCGTCGTATTCGGCATCGCTGATCTCTGGAGCATCCAGATCGTAGTAGCGGTGATTGTGGTAGTGAAGGGTCTGCCGCAGCTGTTCGGCTTCGCGGCGCAGTTCCTCGGTGAGGCTTTCCATGAGCTTACTCCCTGGCATATTGTTGGCAGAAGTTTCTCCAATAGTTTGCAATGTCATTTTTGGCCCTCTTTGCCGCAGCTTCGCTCTCTTCCATCCAGCAATTACAGTATACAAGGAGCTTTAGGGAAATTCAGATAGTTCGCGGTTAGCTGGCCGCTAAGTCAGTAATATGAACTCTGAAGGAATTGCGCTGTTTTTTTATTAGCTTGTTTGCGTGTTAGCATATTTGTTGAACTATTGGCAGCTTTGTCGCAGAGACGGCGCATTTAAGGGCCTGCAGGCCGTGGAGTGCTAAATTATTAGAGCTTGGCGCGGATAGCTGGCTCAGGTTATTTTTATATTAAGATCAATTTTCTAACAAATTTCTGTCTTTTTCCTATTGTCTAATTGAACTTTTGGCGGTATATATAAGGCAAGAGATGACAGGAGGATTAAGCATATGGCTATTAACCCCGCATTAGGCGCAAGCATGAACATCCAGGCAAATTATGCCGTTACCAGTACTGTAAACACTTACGATACTCCGGGAGTATGGCGCGGAGACGACAACCAGCCGGAAGAATCGAGTGAACTATCAAAGCAACAGCAAACTAATGCTCAGCAGGAAGTAGGCGGGGCAAAAACCTCCCAAACTTCTAAATCTCAGTCTTCTCAAGAGACTCAGCAGACTTCTCAGAGCGGAGAAGCCGGTGCGGCAGCCGAAGCTGAAGCTGATACCGCAAATAGTGAAGTTGCAGCGCGTACTCTGCGCCTGTCCATGGCTGACAACAGCAAGGAGCTGCAGGCCAAGTTCAACGAAGCTCAGGCGACCAATAAGAACGAGCAGCAGCCTACGATGACGCAGGATGCCCGCCGTCAGGTTATGCTCCGCAACATGGAGAATATGGTCAACCTGCAGTTAGCCCAGTACACTGGTAATGAGCCTTATTCCAAGGCTAATTATCGCGAGATTCTGGGTGCTGTTACCAATATGCAGGGTGATGGTAAAGCTTCTAAGGCCGAAGATGACGGCAAAGTCTCTGACAATGGCATCGCTTCTGCTGAGAAGTCCGAGGAAAAAGACGGCGTTTATAAACTTTACAGCGGTCAAGCGGCTAAGACGCTCGCCTCTTTGAATAATCCTCGCGGTGGTGGAGACGACTCCTTCGATTTAGTGGCTTAGTTAATAAGCTGGCATCTCTTTAATAGGTCCTCGTTAAGAGGGCCTATTAGGGTTTATTACTGGGGGTTTAGGAATACCATAGCTGGCCTGTGTCATCGGCTGGTGTGGTACAAGCTGCCTAAAATAATAAAAGCGTTTCGCAGGCTGTTGACGCGAAGCGCTTTTATTTATGTTCTTTTATTTGTTTTTTTCACTCTTTATCAGCTAAGCCTAGTTGTTGCAGCACTTTTTGCTCCCTTTTGCGGCGGCCCGTTAGCCGGGTTGACCAATGATCGTCGCCCAGGGGCTGGACTAAGATGGTGTAAAGCCCCAGCCTATTGCCGCCCAAGATGTCGGTGAAGAGCTGGTCGCCTATGCAGGCCGTGTTCTGCGGCTGTGAGTGCATCATCCGCAGCGCGGCCTGAAATGGCTTAGGCGAGGGTTTGCGTTCCCAAAAACTGGCGGCAAAATAGTGAGGAGTACCGAGTTCTTTGGCAAAGCTGGCGACACGCTGGCGGCGGGCAGACCCGCAAATAATATTAGACACTAGGCAGAGGCCGCGTATGCAGCCCGCCTCTCTGGCTTGGGCTAGAGCGGCGGCCAGATGGGGCAGGGGATGATCCCCAGAGCGCGGAGCTAAAGTGTTATCTAAGTCTAAGCAATAATAAAAAATACCCTGGGAGGCTAACGAGGCAAAATCGATATCCGCCAGGGTAGGGCAATAGAGTTTCGGGGTGAGAAGCTGCAGGTTCAATTAGCGCTTCTGGCTGTTCATCTGAGCGCGGGCCGCGATCAGCGCATTTTGCAAAGGCGCGGGCAAAGCGTAACCCTGACTCTCCAAATGCAGGTCGGGACCGGTGAAATAAGCTTTCTCTTTGCCGCCGTTCTGAGGATCGCCAGCTAGTGTAAGCTGAGCGGTTAAGAAAGGATACTTGGGATTCTTGTAGGCGGTGATGGTGTAGCTGCTCTTGGCCGAGCGATTGTCATGGGGGAATTCGAAACTGACCTTATCTTTTGTATGGCGGTATTCGAAGATCTCTAGCAAAACTTTGAACGAAGAGGCGAACTGGCTGTTGATACCGATGCCGTCAGTGAAAACATAGGCGTTGAAGGGTGTGTAGGCGTTATCGGGTACGGCATCGATCCAAAAGTAATCCTTTAGGGTGATCTCTTTAGCGGGAGCGCTGATCTCTTGGGTGGCTGCTGGTTTCAGTTCCTCTGTCTGCAAATTATCTTGAGCGGTGAAGGACTGCCAGGTTCCATAGGCTACTACGGCTACAGAAGCGGCGGTCATGGCGGCGAACCACTTGGGCATTAAGCTGCGCATATATTGGTACTCCTTAATTATGTTGGCGAATTGTTTTTGTGATAATTGGCTGTTTTTGAAAAAATTCGGCGCTGGAATTCGCTCTGAGATTGTTAACACCTCTATATTCCAAAGGTCATTAAGTTAAGGCTAAAGGACCTTGGAATATAGACTCATATACAATTAGCACCATGGTCTTATCCGCGCTCAAGCAAGCATATCATGTGCGGTTCTGTTGGGGATGCAAAATACAATAACTTTAGCGGATGATTCCATACCGTTGCCCGCACCTTCTTAACAAAATATTTAAGAAACGTTTAACCTTATCTGCCGTATAGTGCCGGCAAAACGCCGACGAAACGCCGATAAATAGGACAATAGATGGGAACCTGTGTGCGCTTGGCGGATCGCGTTTTTCTTGACACTTAACATATTTAAATCTTAAAATATAATGAAGTTTTTGTACATTAGGCGCGATATTGAGGGGAAAAGTGCGTAATAAGTATTCTCAAAAAAAATGGAGGCGCTGCGCGGTAGGCGGAGGTCTTATTTTGCTGGCTCTGCTCTGGCTGGCCGTGCCGCTGCTGGCCGAAGGGCACCGCGCTCATTCCCGGGCTAAGTTTGATCATACAATATCGCGCTGTCTGCGCCATAAAAATGGGACGCAAAAACTCAGCGACTACACCCTTGCCCAAGAAACAGCTCAGCGCATTCCCAAGCGCCTGAAGAAGCGCGGCGGTTTTTCCATCTTTGGCTACAAGGTTATGGCTCAAGAACCCAGCTCACCGCCGCTTAGTCTGCTGATCACTACCGATGATCGCGGCAAACAGCTAGAAGAATTGCTGCGCGAGAAAGGCGGTTTTATAGGCTCTAAACACGGCGATGTCTGCACGGTGCTGGCCTATGGAGAGCATTTGGAGAATATAGCCGATCTGAGCAGCGTCAAGCATATCGGGGCTTCCCGCCCTTTGGATATTTGCCTGGACGGCGCCCGTCAGCCTGACGGCGTAAATCTCAGCGAAAGCGGGCAGCTGAGCAACAGAGAGATCTATAAGGATTTTACGGGGCGAGGTGTACTGATCGGCGTCATTGACACCGGAATGGATGTGCAGCACGCTGCCTTTAAGGACCAGGAAGGCAAATCGCGCATTTTGGCTTATTGGAACCAAAACGAATCTGGGGAGGAAATTACCGTCAGCGTACCTCCTCTGGAAGAGGGCGGAGAGTGGGAAAAACGCACTTATAATTATGGGCGGGAATATACTAAAGCCGACATAGATGCCGGAGCTGCCCCAAAGGGGGTACAGAATCATGGCACTCACGTGGCTTCTATCGCCGGAGGCAGTTTAGCGGAATATCCCGGCATAGCGCCTGAAGCTAATTTTCTTCTCGTTGATGTAGCCTATTCGGCGGGCAGGGGCTTCGCGCAAAATGGTTTGCTGGATGGAATAGAATATATGATCGCCAAGGCCAAAGAGCTGGATATGCCTTTGGTTATCAATATGTCGCTGGGCGGTTTCGATGAATTCTGCGATGGCACGTCGCTTCTTGATTTAGCTTTGCAGGCCGATATAGAATCGCCGGTACGCAATCTGATCGCCTGTATTTCCGCAGGCAATGACGGCCGTCATTTGTATCCTTTACAGCTCGACGCCTCCGCAGCTGTTACTCTGCATCATACTCCTTATAGCTGGTACGACGATGAGGCTGTGGAAGAAGGTCCTGGGATCATTGTTGTTGCCCCTTACGATTCTGGGGCAGCGGTGACTATTGAAACTTTTACCGATGCGGCCTGTACTGAAAAAATTGCTACCGTAGTGCAGGAGGCTTCGCTCTTAAATTCTGGATTTTTGGATAAAGAGCAGCAATTTCGGGTGGAAAGCTGTTTGTACGATGCCAACAGGGAAGACGTTGATGGCAGTGCCGCAACACCGGCCACGCTGTATGCGGAGATCGTAGGCAATCTTTCCGATGAAGTCTATTGCCGTTATACTTTCCATAACTGTGATACTTCTGGCCAGACCCGAATCTCTCCCTATGAGTATTATTCAGATTCCGCAGGAGGTTTAGCCAGTTTTGCCGCTGTTAATCCCTGTGTAGGCGCTACGTTGGGAACTCCGGGCACAACGCCTGGGGCCATTACTGTTGGCGCGTACAGCGACGAAGATCGCGGGCTGTGCTCTTTTTCTTCCTGCGGTCCGCCGCGGGTGCGCAGCCGTTACACTGGAGTCAATGCCTATAAGCCCGATATTTGCGCGCCAGGCTATGCCATAACGGCGGCGTTGCCCAGCTGGGCCAGCAAAGCCGGGGTGGGCAGTAAAAGCGGCACATCCATGGCCTCACCAGTAGTTGCTGGTATGGCAGCGTTAATCTTGCAGCATCGCCCCGATTTGACGGCAGCGCAAATCAAGGAATTGCTCTTTGACGGTGCCCGGCGCGATATGTGTACGGGCAGTGCTGCCAATGATCGCTGGGGGCATGGCAAACTCGATGCTGGCTCTTTGCCTATTACAGCTAATGCTATTCTGAAAGTAACCGCCTGCGGCGATTCGGCGGAATACGCTTACGTTTACGTGGCTAATGCTGACGATCCAGAGCCGGTGGTTACCGTTAATGGTCAGCGTTGCGCAGACTGCGCATATGAACCCAGTGCGGATACTCTCAATGCCAAGGCCATTAAGGTCGGTGTCGATCCAGCTTTGGGAGCTTATCTGAGCGGCGCCAGCCCTAGCTTAAGCCGCGATTACAGCTTTGTCTATCAGGGAGAGGGAGGCAGCACTTCCGCTTATACGCTGCGGAAAACGTTTGCGATATCGAGCGTGCGTTACGATTATTCCAGCGTGTATGTCAGGCTGAGCGACACCAGCATTACCGAGGGAAGCCTGTACGTCAACGGGCATCCCTATGGAATCTCCTATTTTGATTGGAACCGTTCTTTCTGTATAATTACAGAGTTACCCAAAGAGCTGGCCAGCTATATAGCCGGCTATACCGATACCCTTTCTCAGGATTATCAGCTGCAGTTTGTAGCTGGCGACGGCCGGCAGAGCGAGGTCCGCACATTTGCGGGTCAGTTGCCGGCTGAGGAAGTGGAACAGCCGCAGATTGTAAAAGTCAGCGCCGATAGCAGCCGTTTCGATTCCTGTGTTTACGTTTATACCAATGGCTATTGCGGCCCATGTGTGTATCTGAATGGGGCGGCCTGCGTTTACGCTTCCTATTCCAATTCTAAACAGGCCTACAGGGTTACGGTACCGGGAGAGCTTTACCGTTATATAGTCAAAGAAGATGGCGCTTTATCGCAGGATTATATTATAACTTTGCGCAGCAGCCAGGGAAATAGCGCTTCTAAAGCCTATGAGGCTGTGCGCGATCTGCGGCCGATTATTACTAAAGTAACTTCGTCTTTTTCCCAGGCTGCCGTATCTATTAAAGACTGTGTGGGCCGCGGCGATGATGCCGGTCAGGCGGCGCTCAAGCTCAATGGCAAAGTGCTGAGCGACGCTTATTACTATTCCACCGGATATGGGGCTAGTTTTGAAGCTCAGGTCCCCACTGAACTGTACAATTATCTTAATAGCGGTCAAGTCCCACAACAGACGTACCGCTTTGAAGTCGTGAGCGATGCCGGGCTGAGCAGCGCCCCTTGGATTATTGTCGGCTCGGTAAAAGCTGATTATATCATCGACGGATTTGAGATAGAAGAGAATACTGGCGCTATAGTCATTAGAGGCCGGGGATTTACGGCGGCAAAGGAAGTTGTGCTGCAGGGGAAGAGCTATGCCGTGGAGTTTATCAGCGATACGCAAGTGCGCATTAAAGACGTTCCCGCGGAGATTATCGATACTATCCTCATAGGCCAGGACAAGGGCGCCGGCATCATTTATGCTCTGACTGTGAAGATGGCCGGCGGCAGTTCTGCCTCATACGAGATTGTGCCTAAGGAAAAACTGCTCATTACTGAAGTGGGCAGCGCTGATGGCGAAGGGCTGACGCTGACTTTAAGCGACGAGAATATCACCAGTGACGGTTCGTGCTTTATCAATGGCCGGGAATATGACGCCTGGTATCAGCCCGCCAGCGGAAAGTTCGCGGTATATTCCCATGATTGTGCCGAGTTAGCTAGTTACTGCCAGAACTGGACAGATACGCTTTCTCAGGATTATACTCTCAAATTTGTCTGCGCTGACGGACGGGAAAGTCTCGAGGAAACGTATCAGAAAACATTGCCAGAAGCAGTAGATGTGCCTAGTCTTGAAGATGTTCTTCCCGACACCGACAGCCAATTCTGTCACGTCGCTTATGTAAAAACTAGCGGTTTTGGCGGCACCCTTAAGATTAACGGGGAAACTCCCCGCTACGCCCTGTATTCAAGTGCTAAACAAGCTTATCGGGTAGCTGTTCCCCATGAGTTAGGCCGCTATCTGCAGAACAAAGATGGGGCTTTGTCCCGCGACTATGAGTTTACCTTATCGTCGGAAGGAAATACTGAAGTTTCGCGCTTCACGGTTAAGGCTATGCGCAGTCTGCAGCCCAATATCGTGAGTGTGCTGCCCGCTTATAGAGACGAAAATACCGCCTATGCCGATGTCTTTGTGCGCAACTGCCCTGGCTGCGGCGATGAAGCGGGGCGGGCTATGGTACAGCTCAATGGCGAAATGCCCGCTGAGCATATTTACTGCCCGGAAGCCTCCTGTGCCTATTTCAGAATAAGCATACCGTTTGAGCTTTACGCTTATCTGAGTGGCGAAAACTCCGTTTTGGAGCGGGAATATTGTTTGACCGCGATCAGCGATGCGGGCATTGTCAGCGAAGAGAAAATCTTTGCCTCCCAAGCAGATGAAAGCGCCAGCGCCGCTAGGCCGGTAATAACCGGGATTAGCGCAGGGGCAACTAAGGCTGAGGCTGCGCTGAGCGTCGGCAATTTTAGCGGAGGCAGCCTGTATATCAATGGAGTGTACGTCAACAGCGCTTACGATTCTGCCACTCAGACAGTTACGGCTCAGGTGGATTATGCGCTGGGAGCTTATCTAAAGGGCACCAGTAAGACTTTGGCGCAAAGTTATGTCTTTAGACTGAAGAATGCTAGCGGAGCGGTCAGCGAGCCTTATACCGTGCATAAGGTGAGTTTGGCTAAGCCGGTGATTACCGGGGTAACAAAGTACAGCTCTGGGAGTACTTCGTTGGCCTATCTTGTGGTGAAGGACTGCAAGGCGGGCTCGGTTTATATGGATGGCGTTAAACGCTCGACGTGTGCTTATGTCTCCGGCAAGAAAGCTTTTAAAATCAATGTCAGCTCTGAAGTGGGGCGCTATCTGACGAAAAAGAGCAGTGTGCTTCCCAATGCCCATACGTTTAAAGTCGTCAGCGCTGATGGGGTGAGCAGCTCCGTATATACTCTTAAGGCGAATACTCCCAAGCCGGTTATTTCCAAGGTTGGGAAGTACAGCGCCAGCAGTACGGCTTATGCTTATGTTTATTGTTCCAACTGCACTGCAGGTTCAGCTATATATATCAATGGCACTCGGCGCAGCAGCGCGTATGTGGCCAGCAAAAAAGCTTTTAAGGTGAACATTCCTACGGCTTTGGGCCGCTATCTGACCGGTAAGAGCAAAACCCTGGCCCGCAGCTACTCTTTCAAAGCGGTAAACAAACTGGGCGCGATTAGCGCCGTGAAAACTGTGGCGGCAGTCACAGATGCTCCCGTGATCACTTCGGCGGGTAAATATCTTTCTACGTATATTTATCTTTACGTAAAAAATTGTCCCCGTTCGGCCAAAGTTTATCTCAATGGCAAAGCGGCGTCAAAGGCTTTTGTTGTTTCCAAAAATGCGTTTAGAGTGAAAGTTCCCAAAGCTTTGGGCAATTATTATCTCGATAAGGCCAAGGGCTTGGACAAAGATTATACTTTTAAAGTTGTCAGTGGGACGAAGAGCAGCAAAGTTTTCACGGTTAAAAAAGCGGCGGTGACCCCGAACATTGTCCAGATAGCTGTTTCCGGCCAGAATACTGCTGCGGTGTATGTTAGCGGGATTACTACTGGCGGGACTGTGTATATCGATGGTTACGCTGCAGCGGGCGGAACTAAGTACGACGCTGCCTCCAAAGCGTTTGTTGATGTGGTCATTCCCGAAGAATTGGCGGCGTTTTTGCGGGGAGAAAGCGACACCCTGTCGCGGTCCTATAAATTTAAAGTTAAGAGCAGCCAAGGCAAGACCAGTGCGGCCAAAACTATATCCGGGATATATCCCGATGCTGATCCGGTGATAGCCGCTATTTTGCCCGACAGTGAAAATTGGCTGAAATTGCGCGTGGAGAACTGCGCTGTGGGCAGCGTATATGTTAACGGCACTGAGGTCCCCAGTTTCTGCGAATCCGGGTATTTCTATGCCTGCGTCGATGATGAACTGGCTGCCTTTGTGCGCGGTGACAGCGATACTCTAAGGGAAACTTATAGTATTCAGGCTGTGCGCCGCGATTCTCGCTCCAGTGAAGCTGTCAGCGTCAGCCAGAACAGCAGGCCTGCAATTACCCGCATAGCCGGTGATCCGGAATATAGAACGTGGGGCCGTGTCTATTTAGATAGCGGCTTCACCGAGGGCTGCGTGCTGATAAATGGCCTAGAAACTCCGGCTGTATATGCAGATGCCAAAAAAGCTTTTGATATCGCAGTGCCTGCGGAATTGGGAGATTTCTTAAATGGCGATAGCCAGGAACTCAGCCAGGATTATGTCTTCCAGTTTGTGGCGGCAAACGGGCTGAGCAGCGCTAGATATACTATAAAAGCTTCGGAAGCGCATGAGGGCGGCTCTGTTTCTAGCGAGTCGGAGATGGATGCCATAGACGCGGAAGAAGAATTGGAACGCAAAAACGAGGAGATGCAGCAGGGCGCAGAGGCTGAGGCGGGTGAATCGCCGGCTACAGCAGCCGTAATTACCGAGGAGGAACTAGCGCCGCTGCTTTGGGGAACTGAAGAATCCCGGGCAGCGCTCGCGGAGCGGGTAGCGCAAAAGAAGGAAGCTGTTTTGCTCGGTGAGGCGGTCAGCGCTGGCGAGGCTGAAGATCTTGATGCTGATGCCGCCGCTGCTGTAAATGAGGAACTGGATGCTGAGTCCGATTCCCTTAGCAGTGCTGTTATGAGTGAAGCCGAGGAAGACGAATATGTTCAGCGTCTGGAAGCCGCAGAAGGCGGCGAAGATATGGCAGAAATCGAAGCAGCCGAAGGCCGAGAAGCAGCTAGAGGAGAAACAGAACCCGCTCTCTCAAGAGGAGCCGAATCCCTCAGGGAAGACACTGCGGCCGCTAAGCGCGGAGAAACTGTGGGTGCAACTATGGTTCCGCAAGTATTGTCGGTACGCCGGGTTCAGGAGTGTACTGATGCCGTAGCCGTTTTGGTCTTGCATGCTGCCGATTGTGCGGAGGTGATGATCGGCGGCCAGAGGTATGAAGTTGCTCCGTGCGCAGACGGTTCTCTGCTGGTGCGCGGGCTTTCAGCTGATATTCTGGACAGAATATGGAGCGGTGAAGCCGGAGTGCGCGTGGTTAATCGCGTGTGGCTTGGAGATCGTCTCATAGAGATAAGCAGTCTGGAATTTAGGGCAGATGGGTAAGGCGAAGTAAATGCAAAACCTGCATCGCAGCGTGGAAATATGGAAAAAGAAGCTGGGCAAGGGCGAACATATCAAACTGCCTCTGCAGAGCAGCGATTTAGAGCCGTGGATTAAAGCCGGGGATACCTTGGAATTTGCTGAAGCTAGGCTGTTCGATCTGCACAAGGGTGACTTAGTGCTTTTGTACAGTCAGGGCAGCGTGCGTCTGCGCCTGCTGTGCAAGCGTTTTGTGACCGAAAAGGGTGAATTATTCCGTCTGCGCACTGCCAAGGCCGATGACAAAGGCAGCGATTTTGGCTTTGAAGATATTGTTGGCACTGCCGAAGCGATCTGGTCAGGATCGGCCTGTTTATGGAAGCGTGGAGAAGGGTTATGGCGCTCGCGCTGGCGGCGTTTTTGGCTGCAGCGGCGTTTAAAGAAAAATAATAGAGTCAAATAGCGTTGCTCGTTAGACCCATGTCATTTAGTTAAGGCTCCATGACATGGGATATGTTGGGTTCCCCTCTGTTGCGGTAGTGACCTCTTGTATTTACATATTCGCAGCCTCAGCACCTGGCTTTCTTGTGTCAGCTTTTGCCCGCTTCGCTGCTTCGCTACGCTCAGATGCTGCGCTTGGCAGAGCTGCCATGAGAGTTATTTTATTCAATTACAAAGGACAGGGCGGGGGCCTTTAGAAAATCATCAAACAAGTTATCTTTATTGAGGAGAAACTGTTCTGATGAAAATTACCGCAACGGCTGCAACGCGCGTGGACTTGGCGGGCGGCACTTTAGATTTGCATCCGCTCTATCTGTTTTTGGACAATCCTTTGACAGTGAACGCGTCCATTAACCTGCGTTCGCGGGCCGTGGTCACTCCTTTGCCCGGATCGCGGGTGCGTTTAATTTCCGAAGATTTGCAGGTAACCGCAGAAGCTGACAGCCCAGAGCAGTTGACATTAGGTCAGGATTTGGATTTGCTGAAGCGGGCTGTGCGTTTTTATGCGCCCGGCGGCGGCTTAGAACTGCGCACTTTCAGCGCGGCTCCTAAAGGCTCTGGATTGGGAGCGTCTTCAAGTTTGCTCATGTCCATGTCGGCGGCTTTGGGGAAATTTGCGGGACGGAGTGACGGCATCGATGAGATCATTCATTGGGGCGGAGCGCTGGAAGCGCAAAATTTGCGGATTCCCACGGGCTTGCAGGATTATTACGGTGCCTGCCTAGGCGGCATAAACGGGCTGCGCTTTGGCGTAGATGGAGCTTCAGTCAGCACTTTGCATCCTTCTGCCGAATTTGCCGAACAGCTGCAGCATTCCATGATTATTTCTTTTACGGGAGTCAGCCATTTCTCGGGGACGAACAACTGGAATATGCTGAAAGGCTTCATCGACCGTCAGGGTGATGTTGTAGAGCGCATGGAAGCTATTCGCGATATTGCGCAGGCCATGTGGGAAGGTCTTTTGGAAGAGGATTTGCAGGCTGTAGCGCAGGCGCTCGAGGCGGAGTGGCAGCAGCGCTGCGGCTTAGCTGTGGGGGTAACCACTGAGGCCATTGATTCCATGATGGCGGCAGCTCGCCAGGCGGGAGCTCTTGCTTCTAAATTGTGCGGCGCCGGAGGCGGCGGCTGTATGCTGACTTTGGCCGCTCCAGGGCAGCGCGATGCTGTCTGTGCCGCCTTGCGCCAGTCCGGAGCGCAGATTTTAGAGGCAGCTTTGGATAAAGTAGGTCTCTCTGTGCAGGAAGAATAAGGATTAAGCATTAAGCCTGGCTAAATGATATTGCTGAACCAGATGGCAAGGGGCAATTGAGAAGGAGTTGTGCAGATGGCAGACGACGATAAGGGTAACCTTTGGGAACAGCTTAATCAAGTTAATATGGCGAAAATAGGGCGTTCTCAGCCTTCTAATGCTCCTGGTCCTGTTATATCCGGCCCTACGGAAATGGCCGCGCCTCAGAATGGACCATTTCCGCCAAGTGGGAACAGTTCTTTTGCGCAGGCAGGAGCTGCTGGTGCGCCTAACCAGCCTATGCCGCCGAATGTCTCTGGTCACCCTATAGCGCCAAATATTCCTGGCCAGCCTGTTCCTCCGAATGTTTCCCAGCAGTCCCTCCCGCCGAATTATGTTGGTCAGCCAGCAGCTCCTGGCACGTTAGCTCAGCCTTACGGGGCTGCATCTGCGCCGCTGCCTCCGGCTATGGGCTGGACGTCCGCTTCAGCGGGGCCTGCGGGTGTTCCTAACCGTCCTGTACCGCCGAATGTTCCAGGCCGTCCTCCGGCAGTGCCGCAAGTTCCCGGTCAGCCCGTGCCTCCCGGTGCTCCTGCGCAGTCTTTTGGCGCGGTGTCCAGCGAGCAGCCCGCTCTGCCTCCTGCGCCGCCGCTGAGCGTTTCAGGCCGTCCTCCAGCAGTGCCGCAAGTTCCCGGTCAGCCCGTGCCTCCCGGTGCTCCTGCGCAGTCTTTTGGCGCGGTGTCCAGCGAGCAGCCCGCTCTGCCTCCTGCGCCGCCGCTGAGCGTTTCAGGCCGTCCTCCGGCCGTGCCGCAAGTTCCCGGTCAGCCCGTGCCTCCCGGTGCTCCAGTACAGCCTTTTGGCGCATCTTCCCATGTTCAGCCCGCTCTGCCTCCTGCGCCGCCTAATGTTCCAGGCCGTCCTCCGGCAGTGCCGCAGGGTCCCGGTCAGCCCGTGTCTCCCAGTACTCCTGGTGTTTCCGCGCCGCCTTTTGGCGCGGTGTCCAGCGGGCAGTCCGCTCCTCCTCCTCCTCCTGCGCCGCCGTCTTCGGGTGGGAGCAGATCGCCTGCTGCATCCCTGTCTGCGGCTAATTATCCTTCCTTTGAAGGAAATTCCGAGCCTGTCACCTCCCAGTCGTCGGAAGCAGGCGCTCCGTATTTGCCGATAAAAGGTGGACCGGCGTCTTCCCCGGCGTCGTCTGTTCCTTTTGGGGCGCAGACTTTGGCGGTATCGGTGGCCCGGGCAGCGGCTGATCCCTCTGCAGGCAGCGTTCCCTCCGCTAAACCTGAAGTCATACCGTCAGCGCAGAGCAGTGTCATGTCTTCCAGCAAGTTTGCCCAGGCTAACCGTTCTGCCAACTTGGAAAAGATGGCCGCTACAGCCCGCAGTCTGGAAAATGGCGGGCATGGGGAGACGCCTCCAATTAATCCTAGTTTGCAGCAGAGTCAGTCCGTTGATCGCTTTGTGCCCAGTCCTGAGGCTTTGATGGATTCTCTGGTCACCTCGACTGAGCTGCCCCGAGACGCAGTGCGCCGTCAGGTGGATAGTCTCAGCCGCAGCCGAACGGGAGTTCGCAATGATCAGTTTCCCGGAGCTCAGGACAACGGCAGGCGCGGGGAATTCATGCGCAAAATGGCGGTTTCTTTGGGAATACTGTGCTTTATGTTAGCGGGCGTTTTGCTGTACTATTACTATTACAGCCCGTACGGGCCGCACAATACTAACCTGGTCGCGAAGCAGTTTTCGGAAAGCATAGGCGAGGAAGAACGCAAAAATGTTACGGGAGCTTTGACGGAGGGGGATTTAAGCAATCCCGATCCGCTGGGAATTGTGCCTCAGCCGGGATCGGCGCTGGCACCAGGCATTAAGGTACACGTGGCCGGAGCTGTCAATAAACCAGGCTTGGTGACTTTACCCTTTGAAGCGCGTATTGACGATGCTATTAAGGCGGCGGGCGGTTTTTGCCCAGAAGCCGATAAATCCAGTGTGAACTTAGCCAAGTATGTCAGCGACGGTGATCAGATTGTGGTGAGGAGTCAGAAGCGCAATTCCGGAGGTCTTCAGGTGGAGATCGAGCAGGAACAGGGTTACGGGAGCGGCAGCCGCGCTTCCAAAAAGAACAAAGCCGCTCCTAGATCTAAGTCTCACGCTTCTAAAGCAGAATCCTCTCAGGCGGCAGCTGCGCCAGCGATTTCTGCCAATGATGCTGCTGAACATACCGTAGCTGCAGAACCTCAAAAGCAGACACCTGACGAAGCGCCTGCGGAAAAGGGTGGCGGCAGTTCTGGCGGCGAGGTGGTGTTTGGCAAAGTCAACATCAATTTTGCCAATTCTATGGAGCTGCTGCAGCTTAGAGGCGTGGGGCCAGACACAGCAGAAGCCATCGTGAAGTATCGCGAATCGCTTCCCAATAAGGCGTTTACCAGCGTAGATCAGCTGCAGGAAGTTCCCGGCATCGGCCCGGCTAAGCTGGCTGATATGAGAGCGCAGGTTGAGCTGTAAACCGTTTGCCTAGGCGGGTTTTGTCCGGGAGAAAAACAGCGGAAACCGTCAGGAACAACGTTTGTTGTGGGCTGACTGATACGCTGGTATAAATGTGACGATAATTTTATATGATCAATATTTACAATGTCGTTGAGCCTAAGTTAACGACATTGAGTTAGGAGTGGTGCATAGTATGCAGAAATTGATAGGTACTATTGAATATGAAGACTTGGAAGGCGGGGTATGGATGCTCGCCGCCGAGGATGGCCGGCGTCTAGTGCTGAACAATCTGCCCGAAGAGTTTCTCAAAGCTGGGCTAAAGGTTGAACTCAGCGGCGAAGAAGAGGCCAGTTTTGGCATCGCTATGATGGGCAATACCTTTAACGTACAGGCAGCCCGCCGTTTATAGGAATATTTTCACCGGCGTGGGAAAGCCAGGCGTCGGTTAAGCAAAAACATACAGGTAATAAGGAGTATATCGGTGACATTCGAAGAACAGGCCGAACTGCAGGTCCAAAAGTTAGAGCGGGCGACCGCCGAGATTATCAGCCGCGACGATTTGAAACGCAAGATTGCCAACAGTCTGCGCGATAAGAAGCCTCTGCGCATTAAACTGGGCCTCGATCCCACCGCGCCGCACATCCATTTGGGTTTTGCGGTGGTGCTGCGCAAGCTGCGCCAATTCCAGGATTTGGGACATCATGTCGTGATCGTTATCGGTGATTTTACTGCCCGCGTTGGCGATCCCACGGGCCGTTCGGCTACGCGCAAGGTGCTCAGCGTGGAGCAGATTAAGGAAAACGCCAATACCTACCGCAATCAGCTCTCCCGCATTCTCGATCCCGAGAAAACAGAAGTGCGCTTTAATTCCGAGTGGCTGGAGCAGATGAACTTTGGCGATGTCATCGCTTTGGCCTCTAAATATACGGTGGCCCGCATTTTAGAGCGCGATGATTTCGAGCGCCGCTTCAAGAACGGAATTCCCATCGGGGTGCACGAGTTTATCTATCCTTTGATGCAGGGTTACGATTCCGTTATGCTTCATGCCGACGTAGAGATGGGCGGCACCGACCAGAAATTTAACAATCTGGTGGGCCGGGAACTGCAGCGCGAAGATGGCCAGGAATCACAGGCTGTGGTGCTGATGCCGATTTTGGAAGGCATAGACGGGGTACAGAAGATGTCCAAGAGCTTGGGCAACTATGTGGGCATTACCGAAACCCCGGCGGAAATGTTCCTCAAGCTGATGCAGATCCCCGATACGCTGATCCGCCGTTACTTTGAGCTGTGCACAGATGTGCCTATGGACGAGGTAGACGCCCGTCTGCAGAGCGACAATCCCCGCGACTGCAAGCGCTGGCTGGCCCGGGAGATCATCGCGCTCTATCATAGCCAAGAAGAGGCCGAACAGGCCGATCAGGAGTGGCAGCGCGTGGTCTCCAATAAGGGCGTGCCGACAGATATTGAAGAGTGCGTTTTAGAGAGCGCTTCTTTGAAGGCGGTGGATTTGGTGATGCAGGCTGGATTGGCTCCTTCGAAACGCGAAGCGCGGCGTTTGGTAGAGCAGGGGGCAGTGCTGGTGGACGGCACGGCCTGGAACGATCCAAATCAGGTCTATGAGGTGAGCGATGGGGCCAAACTAAAGGTCGGCAAGAAGTGGCGGGCCTTGCGGGTGAAGTAGGTTTGCCGATCCATCTGAGTATTTATATTGTATAGCTCTAGTGCCGCGTTAGTTGAATGAACATTAAAGCTAATGTGGCACTAGAATTGTCTTGTTTACATCGGTTAGCTGAGTGCAGCTTAAACGGCTGTCGGCTGGTGATTTATTCCTCTTTACTTATAGGCACGATACCTGAACAGTCTATGCAGGCGTTTAAAAACTTGCCGCTTTTGGTGTCGTAATTAATAATCACCCTGTACAGTCCTTTGTTATTGTTTTTGATTACTTTTTTGATAGATTCGCTGGTGTATGATCTTGTGACTTTATAAAACTCCTGCATTGGTGTTTTCTTTTCGGAAATGAGTTTTCCGTCCTTAGGACATAGGGAAAGCATGTTTTTTTCGCCTATTTTGTCGGAAATGAGTATGTTGTAAGCTCTGCTGTCATAGAATGAAGCGTTTAATGTGCCGCCGCGATAATTGAACACGGTGGCTGTGCTGGGATGGTTTAATGTAGGTTTTCCGTATTCTTTGATCCAATCTTCCAAAGTATCGCCTATGCCCGCCGAAGCACAGATTTTGCCCGAGATTGTCTGCTCGGCTTGTCTGTTTGCGCTGTGGGGCACATTTGCTGGGATAGTCTCAGCAGTGGTGCCGGCCGGTGCTGGCTCGGATGCGGTCGCATCGGCGGCATGATTCCCTTGAGGCGAGGGGAGCAAAAGGATGAGATATAGGGACCAGACTATAATTAGGACGGTCAATTTATATAAGCTGCTGTTTTTCTTATTATCTAATACCATTTTGCTTATTGGCGCCGGAAAGCAGAATATCCATCCCAATGATAATAAGCAGCTGTTTCCTGGGCTCTCCTGTCTTTTGCCGCCGGTTTTGCTGTCTAACAGATTTGCTTCTAATTGCTCGGCGCGTTGAGCGGCTTCTTCTGTCAGAGAATTCACGAAATTATCAAATTGCAAATTCTGTGTATCTGTTCCGTGTGCTGGCGAATTTCGCCATTCCTGCAAGATTTTTTGGAATTCTTTTTTTAATATAGGTGTATTTCTAGCGTGTTTAAGATTCTTGTGTGACAAATAAATTAGGTATATGAAAAAGCTAACAGCAAAAATGTTTACGGGAATTATAGCGTAAAATATACATGTTGCGAGGCAAGAGCAAGAAATAGCTACAGCCATGACGCATAGTGTCGTTGCGTCCCATTCTAGTGCAGCACTGGACATTTTCTTATACGCGGCAATGATTATATCGCTGAAATACTGTTTATCGCTGAGGCTTGTGTTTTTTTGTGCCGCATGAGCGGCGCGAACGATTAAGGAGTCTGAATGTATTGATAGGTGTGAATGTATGCCTTCGCCGCCTTGATGGGGTGAAATCAAACGCGGTGCAAGCGCTTCTCCGTTTTGGGATTGGAATAAAGGATAATACTTGGCTGCCAGATCATAGATAGTTTGTGCCTGTTCCTTGGTGAGAGAGGCTTTGTCCGTATAGGCCAGCGACATAACCTGCAGGTAGGCCATGAGTTCGCGGACCCAATTTTGGCGCTGTTTTTCCGGAACATTGCTGTCATCAAAGAACTGCGCTTGTTCTCCCCAGCTAATAAAGCTGTCGAGCAGCATGATGCCGGCGAAGCATTGTTTTATGCCTTCCGTCCAATTGGTCTGCAGCATTTTGCTGCTGTTCTTAATATACGCGCTGAAAGCGGCGGCGGTCCAGGCGGTGATCAGCTGGCAAAACTGAGCTGCCTGCGGTCGGTAGGGCTGTTCCGAAGCGTTTTCTTTCCAGGCGTCATGGGCTTTGGCCAATAAATTACTGAATGCTGTGAGCTGGGCAATGCTGACAGTTTTTCCAGCTCCCTTTTTTAGTTCGGTGAAATAATCGCGCGCAACTCTGAAGATGGGATGGCGGCCTCCGCGTTCCATGACTTGGGTAAGATAGGCCGCAGCTTCAGAGTATTTTTTATTCTGAGCTTCTTCGAGGGCCAAACTCAGCAGATTGTCGACGGTGATGCCGTCGGTGTGAAATTCCACCTTTTGAGCATTGATGATGGTACCATAATTATTTATGGCCTTTTCCACGATAAAGGCTGAACCGCAGGAGGGACAGACGGCGGCTTCTTTGTCGCGGTCGACCTGAATGGTGTCTCCGCAGGAGGTGCATTTGGCGGGAACTAACATTGTGAGTGACTTTCTTGGGAATGTTGCTGTCGCTGATTGAGTAATTATAGCGTTTTAATAGTTCTTACGCAACGTTGACTTGTCGCATATTTGCGACAGATTGGCTGTAGTTCCCTAAATTTGCGGTAATAATATTTCTAAACAGTATTTATTATTGTGAGCAAAAATGACAACGTTAGCGCAAAACTCAATCCACCTCGGCAAAATAGTCTATACGGTTTATCCAGCCTATCCGGCTTATTCGGCTGTGCCCGAGGAAGGTTGTTCTGTGGAGGCCGCGGCGGCAGGTGTGGACTCGGAATTAGGAGCGGTAGCGTCGGCACACCAGCACATAGCTGTGAAATAAGCGGTTATCAGCACCGCAATCAGCACCAGCAGCGCTCCTTTGCCGGAAACAATCCTGTCATCGCTGTCGGCGGTATTCTTGGAACGCTTCAGCACGTTGGAATATACCCATCCGAATCGGGAATTCTCATTCAGAAGCGCGGCTGCTTTCTGCTTCAGCATGACTGAGGCCTGGGGATCCAGAGCTTCCACGAAATCCTTAAATGCAAAATCCTGTTTGTTGGCGCCGTGCGCCGGGGAATTTTTCCACTCTTCAAACAGCTTTTTGTATTCATATGTGTCTAGTTCTCCGCTGTACCCGCCTTCATACATTATCAGACCGATAAAGCCGACGACGGCTAAGCCCAGGGCGGAAATGGCATAGCACAGCCCAAAAGAATCGCCGAAAATGGCGGAAGCGAGCATCCAGACCAAATAAGTTACCGGCCAAACGATCGCCAGGGCGGCGGCTGTGGAACAGCCTCCCCAGAGCAGACCGCTGCCGATCGAGGGATTGCGTCTGATCTCGGGAAGCTGCTCGATTTGGCTGCTGAAATACACGCGGTCGCTGACGCTCTGTTCCGCCGATTCGCTGCCGGTTTTGAGACGGTGCGTATGCACTCCTTCGCCGCCTTGGGCGGGAGAGATCAGCCGCTGTTCCAAGGGCTGATTTGGGGGGTAGGCTGCCAGGGGATAAATCCGTTCCGCCATAGCGTAAAGGTTCTGAGCTTCAGCCGGAGACAGGACATATTGGGCAGACTGAGGAACGTCTTTCTTTTCCTTGTTTTCGTCGTTATCCGTTTGTTTCGGATTATCCGCAAAATAGCAAAGGGATAGCTCGCGCAGGCACTCCATGATCTCGCGGGCCCAGTTCCGGCCCAGTTTGGCAGGGGGGAGCTTTTCTGCCGTGTTTTCTGTAAAATAGCTTTCTTGCTTACCCCAGACGATAAATTCTTCCAGGCAGGAAGCCAGTTGATAAATGCTGCGGAAGCTGTCTTTGAGCTCTTGATAATTATGTGCGTGCTGCAGGGATTTTAGCGCAGCTTGGCGCGCGGGAGTGATGTCTGCGTAGGTAAAATCCTCGATGAGCTGATAGAATTCCTCAATCTGCTTGCGGTGATGTTCCTCCTGAGAAGCGTCTCGCCGTAAAGTGTGTGCCTGCCGAAGAAGCTGAAGCAGAGTGCTGATCCTTTGGGCACCTAGGGCAGAGGATACCTTCTTTGTATATTCGTTTAAAAAATCGTCGCCGAGGCGAAATATGGGGTGGCTGGCTCCTCGTTCCCTGGCCTTAGTAATATATTCGGAGGCCTTGCTGTAATTCTGGTGCCGGGCTTCTTCAAGGGCTATGCTGAGCAGATTATCTGCCGTAATGCCATCGGTGTGAATCTCTACCGTTTGTGCATTGATAATGGTACCATAATTATTGACAGCCTTTTCCACAATAAAAGCCGAACCGCAGGAGGGGCAGATGGCGGTATCTTTAGCGCGGTCAATTTGTATAATGTCGCCGCAAGAAGTGCATTTGGCGGGAACTAGCATGAAGTTGCAGCCTTTCTTTTGCCGATAGCAGTTGTCACGGTCTATTTATTAGACTTTTACGCGTTATTTCTTGCTGTTGTCTGCTGAAAAGGGGAGCGGCTGTGTTTCTGCTGCATCGTTTATTGAACAAATAAGCTATCAAGTTGGTTTATTTGCTGATTATTTGCTTATCAGAATTATACAGAGCAGGCGAAATCTTCAGCAGGTTAGAATCTTTATATGTTTATACAAGTTAATCGACAAATGCTGTGGGGAGTAAAAAGCAATGGCTAAAGTAACCGTTATCGGGGCAGGAAGCTGGGGAACGGCCCAGGCCCATCATTTGCGCCGGGCCGGGCACGAGGTTTTGCTGTGGGGCTGTGAGTTTGATAGCGAAGTGCTGCGTCAGGTATCTCAGGAACAGCGCCACAAGTTTTTTCCGGGGGTAACTATCGCTGCCGGGATCGAGACCAGTCAGGATTTGTCCTACGCTTTAAAAGACCGCGATCTCGTGGCCATGGCCGTGCCGTCGCAGGTGATGCGCTCTGTGGCCAAGCAGATGAGTCCCTACATCGGGCGCCATACTGTGGTGGTCAACACTTCTAAAGGCCTGGAAGAGGGCACCCTCTGCCGCATGTCGGAAGTATTGTATCAGGAATTGGGCTATTTGGAGCGCTTAACCGTGCTTTCCGGCCCTTCTTTTGCCGGAGAACTTATCCGCAATCTGCCTACGGCGGTGACCGTGGCGGGCTATACCCGGCAGGCTACCGATACTGTCAAAAAAGCTTATCATTTTGATAATATGCGCATTTATACTTCATCGGATATCGTGGGCGTGGAATTGGGCGGGGTGCTCAAGAATATTTTTGCTTTGGCCACTGGCATCAACGACGGGTGCAAGATGGGCAATAATAGCCGCGCCGCTTTGCTGACGCGCGGCTTAGCGGAGATGAGCCGCTTAGTGGTGGCTTTGGGGGGCAATGAAGCTACTGTGCAGGGCCTGAGCGGTATGGGCGATATGGTGCTGACCGCTACCGGCGATCTGAGCCGCAACCGCACTGTGGGCCTGCGCCTGGGGGCGGGTGAGAGCTTGGAGCAGATCATGCAGACCATGGAACAGGTAGCCGAGGGCGTGTATTCCACCCACTGCGGGGTAGAACTGGCGAAGGCCAACGGGGTGGAAGTGCCCATTATGAGCGCGACGGCGGATGTCTTGGCAGGTAGGCTGAGCGCGCCTCAGGTCATGGAGAAGCTCTTAGCGCGAGCGCCTAAGAAAGAACGCTGAAACGCTGTTAAGCTGCCTGAAAAAGAGAGTAATATCATTTAGTTAGCGATCAGCTAACCTGCGAAACTATCTGACTCCCCCTAA
>JAUNIO010000107.1 GCA_030535355.1 bacterium
ACTTTGTGCAAAAATATTTTGCAATTTTATGCAAAAAGGGCTTGCAAAAAACAGCTGTATTGTTCCTGATACTGCAGCTCAGGCGAAACCGGTTCTTGAATTTGATTGTTTTCTTCTACCTGTAAACATCTGAAAACTAATGATACCATAATAATGGTTATGTAAAACAGGGCTTCAAATATTTCTTTGGCTTTTCCCATTTTTCTTCCCGTCTGGATTAAGATTGTTATATCGCGTTCTTTTCTGTCGGAGGATTGGAGTGCCTTACTCCGCAGGCCTCAGCGGATGCCGGCGGAGTATGGCAATGCGTCAGGTTAGGCTTGAGCTTTCTTTTCTTTGATTAAATCGCGCATGTTTTTGATGGATTCTTTGGCTTTAAGATCGTTGGCCGGCAAAGCTATCTTCACATTTGAGCCGCCGGTAGTCGTTATCTCGCAGATAGTCTGTTTGTAAGTGCGCTGATTACTTTGATTGGCATTATTGGGACATACCTGCTCGCTGGCCAGTTTTACGCTGACAATGTCCTTATAATAATATTCAGCGGTGCTTTCTGCTGTCTCCACAGGGGTATCATCTTTTATTTTATCGTCGTCCACATCCATTTTTTTGACCTTTTTTAAGTCCAGCTTGCCTGGGGTGGTCAAAAAGCTGTGCGTGTAAATATGCATAGAGTCGGCACCGAAGTAAATGACGGCAGTTTCAAAACTGTTGGTGCGCCACATATTATCTTCTCCTAATCTGAAGAGACTGGCTTCTTTAAAGTCATAACTCGAGATAATGATCGGCGGTATTGTGCTGACATCTTTGCGAAGCAGTCCTAATTCATCGAGAGCTCTGGTGGGTAAATCCAAACTTGAATTATAATTATAGGTCATCTGGTCATATTCACTGTCGGAAGGACGCCAGAAGCCGACTATAAGCCACCAGATCACCCAAGTTGAGGCCGCGAACCAGTTCCACACGCTTGAGGTGTCGAAGAATACTAAAAAAACGATTACGCCTGCCAGAATTTTTAAAACAGTCAGATAAACAGGAGGTTTGGGCTTGAAATAATTGACGGCCAGTTTGTAGTCTAACTTTTTGTCGTCCTCGTCTTCTTCTGCGTTGTTGTCAGTTCTGTCAGCCCGATCATTGCCTGCATTATCGTCTAATTGGCGGGATTTGCCTGAGGCAGCTTGTCTTGCTGATGCAGCGCTGGCTGCTGCTTCGCGGCTGGCAGCAAGGCCCGGAACTGCTGCGGTTTTGGTCGTCTTGATCTGACGTCTTTTTCTTGATGCTGCATCAGCCTGTTCGTCAGTGGCTATTTTGCTCTGAACCTGAGATTCAGAATATGCTGCTGTTGATGCGTTATCAATCGTTTTTTCTTGTGCTTGCGGATGTGCTCCTGATACTGCAGTGTCGGCGGAAATCTGGACTGCTGGAGCGCCGCAGGAATGGCAGAAACGCATTCCGGGCATTAATTCTGTGCCGCATTGTGTGCAGAACGATTTGGCAGGCCGATTGGTTGGGAGTTGTTCTTCTGTATCTTTGTTGATGCTGACCATATCTTTGTGCCTCCATAAATGTCGCTCAGAAAGTACTGTCCTGCAAAGTTTGGCAATACTGCTGACACAAACTAACAGTGTCCAGTTAAGGCTGTGATGCAGCGTTTTCTATTAACCCTCGCGTAGAATCAAATTGGGGATAATTGTCCTCTACATCTAAATAATGATAAGTATATGTCTTATAGTTGAAGCATCTTCATAATGCTGCTATCAAATGCACCGGAAACTCCGCGAGAAGTTTCTCTTAACAAAGCGGGCAGCATCAGGGAAATAGGTTGGTGTCGCTTTTGCCGCAGAGAGGGCATATGTATTGCCGTTTTGCTGCTGCCATGACATAGATGTCTCCTTTCGTTTATTTGACTAAAAGAATAATAACAAGTCGGAGTGACAGCTTTTGTCGTTTTTCGGAGGCGCTCAGATAAAATATTGTATTATTAGCCGGGAATCTGATTAGGGACAGATGCCTGCATGGATGGCACAAAAACGACAAAAGCCGCCAACCAGTGGCACAGCATGAAGCTGTGGCTGATCGGCGGCCGGTTTTACAACGCCGGAGCGCGGCAGTTAGATTATTCAGAACCCGGTGACGGTTTCTGTTTCAACGAAAAAATTGGTGTCGCTTCCCGTTAAATGTGTAAGTCATCTTATAAGTCCATTCTGAATATGCACTGTGTTTTTCGGCCGTCCAGGGGCAGGCCGCAGTCCGGCGTAACTTCAGCTTCTTCCAGAAAGCGGCAGCCCAAATATTCACAGGTTTTGCGGGACGCCGTATTGTCCGGGCGGCAGGTGATCAGCACATAGCTCAGATCGTGTTTCTTGGCTAATTCGAAGAGCAGGCGGCAGGCTTTGGCCGCGTAATGATGCCCTCGGAATGCCTCGTAAATCTCATAGCCGACGTTTCCGCCGTAATAGGTGCGCTCGTTGTGGCCGATGCGTAGATCACATTTTCCCATTTTCACGCCTTCAGGAGAGCAGATGGAAAAATGATAAGCGGGAACCCACTTCTTTTCCGGAACAGCATCATCCGTTCTCTCTAAGACCAGTTTTATTTCTTCGTTTTGTAAGAAATCGGTATTGAAAAACATAGAGTCACTCCCGGTGCCGGATGTTTGACTTCACCGATGCCGGTGCAGTCGGAGTGGGCGCAGCCGCTGTAAATGTGGTATATGCAAAAACGTAAGGGAACGGCATTTATTATAGCATAGGTATATTAATTTGTATTGATGTGTGCTGGACCTTTTTGCGGCAGGACGGCGCGGATTTCTTAGACGACTCTTCCGCAAAAGCTACCCTTGCTGCGCGGGCGTCATTGTGCCGCCGGCGAGGTAACTGGCCCATTTCTGTGCTTTCTGCCGGATCAATTTCCAGGTGCTTGGTTTATATAGAGGGGCGGGAGGGCGGCAGACGTCGCATTTATCGCAGAATCCCGTGGTCTGCTCCCCGAAGTATTCCAAGAGCAGGCTGCGGCGGCAGCGCGTTCCCAACGCGTAGTTCTGCATAGCCTGCAGGCGCTGCCGGTCGTTGCTGTAGAGGTAATCAAGATAGGCATTAACCGATTCTAGCGGTCTTTGGGGCTGCTGAACTTCTCCGTTTTGGTAATTGTAACCTAAAACCGCATTCAGAGTCTGCCGCCAGCTGGCCGGAGAAAGGCTCAAAAAATGCTGACGCAGCTGTGCAGGCGAACAGGACCAGAGAGCTTGATAGATTGCTGCCAGCATTTCTGGAGTGGGGTAGCGCTCTTCCAGCTGCGTAAAGGAGCGCTCGAAAGACTGGCGGCTATAGAGCAGCAGGCAGTAAGCCTCTTGCCCGTCACGTCCAGCCCGCCCCGATTCTTGATAATATTCTTCCAGAGAGCCTGAAGGAGTGAGATGGATCACCTGGCGTACATTAGGCTTATCCACACCCATGCCGAAAGCGGTCGTGGCGGTTATCACCTGCAGCTCGTCGTCGAGAAAACGTTTTTGCACCGTCTGGCGTTCGTCCGGGCGCATACCTGCGTGATAGAAAGCGGCTTGCAGGCCGTTTTCGCAAAAATAACGGGCGGTTGTCTCACATTCCTGGCGCTGATTGATATAAACCACGGCGGGCAGCCCGCCGCGGCGGTAAAGATGCTGCAGGGCTATTTGTCTGCCTTCCAGACGAGATATTTCTTGAACGCTGTAATGGAGATTGGTGCGGTCAAGAGATAAATGTAATCGCAAGGGATTTTGCAGACCTAATAGATAGGCGATCTGTTCTTGAGCTGCTGGGGTAGCAGTGGCCGTCATCGCCAGAATGGATCGTGGCTGCAAGACTTGGATAGCTTTGCCTAGAAGCAGATAGTCGGGGCGAAAATCATGGCCCCATTGGCAGATGCAGTGAGCTTCGTCGATGGTCAAAAGTGAAATCGGGGTGCCGCGCAGACGGACCAGAAATTCATCGCTGTTCAGCCTTTCCGGGGTGAGAAACAGGGTCTTGATGTATCCTGTGCGCAGGGCTTCAAGGACCTGTCCGTTGTCTTCCCGGCTTTGGGCTGCAGTTAAGCAGGCTGCATTGTAAATTCCTTGAGTGTGCATGCGCCGCACTTGATCGAACATCAGCGAGACCAAGGGCGTGACCACTAAGGTGAGATGGGGCAGAATTTGCGAAGCCAGCTGATAGACCAGTGATTTTCCCGCTCCCGTAGGCCAAAGCGCTAAGACGTCACGTCCCGCCAAAATGGCTTCTACAGCGCTGCGCTGTCCGGGGCGAAAGAGATCAATGCCAAAGTAAAGGTGTAGCTTTTCTTCTAAATTCAACATGTAGGCCTCCTCTGAAGATGCAGTGTGTGGATACTTTAGAGCATAGGCCTTTAGCAAAGTTGAAATTAGAGCTTATTTGTTTTGCCAACAAAAGACAAAAATGTAAAATATTTGTACAAAAATGCTATATATCAGCATTATCTCTAATGTAATGTTGTTTAGCTGGCGATTAGCTAATAAGCGAACTGTCTAGCTTTCCTTAAATGATGAAATTATAGTGGCATTTTCTCAAGGGAATACTTTGGTTATGTGCCTTGGGGGCCGCGCTATTTATCGGTATGAGCGGCATTGTAGGGATTGACGTGAACAGTGCAGTGTTTAACTTCGGAAAAATGCTCTTCGATGCTGCTGTGAACGCGTTCGGCTATGCTGTGGGATTCCCGCAGCTTTAGCTCGCCGTCGGCGGCGATTTCCACGTCTACAAAAACACGCGAGCCAAATTGGCGCGTTTTTACATCGTCAACCGCTTTAACGCCGTCGATTTGGGCAATCATTTCGCGCATCTGCGTCTCTAGCTGAGGAGGGCAGGAGGCATCGGAGAGTTTGTTGCTGGCGTCGCGAAATATCTGTGCTCCGGCATGTATGATGAAGAGGCAGATGATCATACTGGCCAGTGGGTCGAGCAGCGGATAGCCGCAGCGTGCTCCCCCAATGCCTATTAAAGCGCCAATCGAGGACAAGGCATCGCTGCGATGATGCCAGGCATCGGCGAGCAGTGCCCCGGAATCGATGGCTTTAGCGTGACGGTAAGTGTACCAAAACATCCATTCTTTAGTAATGATGGAGATAATGGCGGCGATTAGTGCTAAAATGCCGGGAGTTTCAGGAGACTCAGGCGGATTCAGCATAACTTTGCATCCTGAAAAGCCTATGCTCAGACCGGTGATTATAAGCACTATAGCCAGGGTCAGGGACGCGACGTATTCTAAACGTTCATGGCCGTATTGGTGTTTGGCATCGCTGGCTGCGCTGGAGGCGGTGATGCCAAACATGACTATAATGGTGCTGAAAACATCGGAAAAACTGTGAATGGAATCGGAAATAAGCGCTCCCGATTTAGCGAAGAGACCTGCCGCCAGTTTGACGATGCTCAGAGCCAAATTGACCAGCAGGGTTACAAAAGAGATGCGCATGGCTACTGCGGTTTTTCCGTCACCATGCCAGCGGGTCAGTTTGCTCAGCGCGGAGGGCTGTGCCGTCTGCTTGCCATTCATAGATACTAAGTACCGTTGGTCCGTAGCTTAATGGTATTGACAATTCTAAAAAAATCTTGAGCGGAATCTTGATCTACCAAATAACACTCTAAGACTTTCCATTTGCTGTGGCGCAGGGGAATATAAATTAGGGGGCCATAATAGTTTTTATTGGCCTGCTGTCCCATTACTTCATAGGCGGTGAGAGAACCGATCTCATAGGGAGAGAATTTGGCGGGTTCAAGTCCATCCGGCTTGAAGTGCATGCTCAGCTGACGGGCCATGCCTCGAAATGACTGGGCAGGCGGATCGCTATTTGCGAACATTTTGCCCTGCATGATAGTTTTGCCGCCTTTACTAACCGTAAAACCATCGCTGAGCATGGTTATTTGGCAGCTGTGGGGGTGAGCGATGGTAAAAGTCTGTTCCGGGCCAAAACTGGTGGGCCAGGGAGCGTCGGCTTTAGCCAAAGGATCGTTGATGAAGGTAAAACTCTTGAGGATTTTATCCATCTCCTCTTGAGAACTGTCGTCAAAGGACATGTTGATGCGGTACTCGCCGCGCGGTGTATTCAGGTAGAGAATGCGCTCGTTAAGCGAATTGACCCGTTTGTTGAATTCCAGCATTTGATAGGCTTTGACCTGGCGCTGGCTTTTGCTAAAGCCGCGTCCAATCAGCTGGTTCTGCTCGGCTTCGGTGGGGCGTGGGGATTTGGCGATGGTGATGTGGGGCTGACCGCCCGGAGCCGTGTATCCGGCACCTTCTGGCCAGGCCGGTCTTACGTCGGGAATCTGCATCCAGGTGTCCGGAAGGCTTATACTCCAGCCGTAAGCGCCTTGTTTAGCTAAATCGGCATTTTTGTGGATGGTCCAGCCGGCACTGGCCGGAGCGGCTAAAGTGAGCAGCAGCATAGCGCTGATAAACGATTTTTTAAGCATATTTTTTTACTTCCAGTATTGAAGGCGGGTCCCTGGCATAGAAAAGCGCTTCACTGACGTTGAATTAGCAAGGAAGCGCTCAATCAGGCAGCTTTATGTTGTGCAGTTAACTAGGATGCGGGCGGAAGCGGGGGATTGGGATCGCTGCTGGGCTGAGGCGGAGCAGGGGGATTATTGCCTGCAGTGCCAGCCTGATGGTGAGCTAAGTGCGACTTTACCGCAGCTAGGGCTATCTTGCCTACGATAATAACTCCAGTCGCTACGAGGGCCGGTATGCCTCCGCCTAAGGCTGAGGCCGCATTGGACACGCCTAAAGCTAAATTTAAAGCGCCTGAGACGATATCCAGTTTGGAATGATTTTTAACACCATCGTGCAGCTCTTTAACGCCGACTCCGGTACTGATCACAGCCGAGGCTAAAGAAAACGGAGCGGCGATTTTTCCGGCTATCTGGCCTACCGCCGACTCTGCAGACGCTATATTAACCGCATTGGCGCTGTTGCCCACGCCGTCCAGCAGACTTGCAGACCCCCCGATGGCTCCTTGGGCGTCGTGTTCTTTAATGCCCTTGCCAATTTGGAAGGCACCCAAAGCGGTCAGGCCGATGCCGGCAGCAGCGAAGCCGGCTGCGCCCGCTATGGCGCCGGCTGCTGCCGAAATGCCCGTAGCTTCGGCTGTAGAAGTTATGCCGTCAGCGGTGGCGTTAAAACATCCGCAGGCGATCTCGGTTTTTTCTTCTAACGAAGGAGCCTCAGCTTGATTCTGCGGGCTGGGAGGAGTCGGAGGAGCAGGCGGCAGGGGAGGGTTGGCATTGCCGGCAGGCGTTGGAGAACCTGCTGGCGCGGAATTGTCCGCAGGAGTCTGCGTATCCGCAGGCGATGAAGTGTCTGATGGCACTGGCGAACTCGAAGGTGTGGAACTGGCTGAACGCGCTCCCAGATTAGCCGATAGGGTGCGCATATCTTGAATAGCTTGATCGGTGCTGTCTTGGCTTGAAGCGACAAAGCCATCATTAACTTGGGGCTGGCTGTCGCTGCTGGCAGTGGGAGCTGGAGTGCCGCTGTTATATTGAGGGGCTATTATCGGCGCGCCCGTTGCTCTGATGCTGTCCACAAAAATCTCCAATCCTAAGCTGTTAGCCGTTTGTTTTATAAAGCTATACCAACTCTCAATATTTAAAAAGCTTATTATAAAACATGTTAATAATAGCTGGAGATAAAGAAGTTGGCAAGCTGGGAAATGAAAATAAACGGTTAAAAAAATGTATATAATACCGCCTTCATTCTGAGCGTCCTGATTCCCCCTAAAGACTTCTCCTCAAGGATGAGAGGTGAGAAGTCGCGGCTGCGACAGAGGGGGTGCCCAAGACTGTTGGGGAATCAAGGTTTAGCTTATGTTATAGGTTAACTTGTACCCGGGCATAAGCGTGGCGATAATTGTATATGAGTCAACATTTCCAATGTCGTTGAGCCTTAAGTTA
>JAUNIO010000108.1 GCA_030535355.1 bacterium
TAAACCTAGGCAAACCAAATAAACGATCTTTTAAATCAGCAGCATAATAACTAACTCCCATTTTTCCTTCCTAATTTACATTAACAGTTTACATTACCAGTTTGCGTTCTCATTGTCATTCAGTTAGTGTTTCGCGGACAAATTATTCCTTGCCCCGGCTTCCGCACCGGCGCTGCTTCCCCCAGCCCAGAGAGACCTTTCGCGAAACTGGTAGCTCGCTTTAGCTGGACACACAGCAGCACAAAGCGTAGCTACTATTTTATGACATTAGTTAAATACATTATACCAGCACTTTATGCAAATATCAATCTTAAATAAAATTCAATAAATATAAATAATAAAAGGGAGTCAGTTGGTTCGCAAGTTAGCTGATCGCTAATTAAACGGCATTAACCTTTTGGGCTGCATTGAAGTAGGTGGACTTTAAGCAGCGAATAATATTAAAAGCAACAATTCTAAAGCAATCTGCTCTGCCAATTCGGCTTCCAGGGCAGAGAATCAAGGCAGAGAGGTATGGCCGCACAAGATGAGCACTAAGTTAGCGAAAGGTTCCAAAGCAGATATTACCAAGGGACGGCCCCAGCTTAGACAGCTGATCATCGGGCTGGGCTGGCAGTCTTCCCTCAATTTGGACTCGGCAGCTTTCCTGCTGAACGCCAATAGGAAAGTAGCCGCAGAAGAAGATTTCGTCTTCTACGGCAATATGCGCCATAGGTCCGGCAGCGTCGAGCATTTAGGAGATAAGCTTATCAGCAATAGCGGGGACGATACCGAAGAAATCCGCGTCGATTTAGACACAGTTCCGGCAGCCGTAGAACGAATCGCCTTTACGCTCACCTTGTACGATGACAAATCGGCACAGCCCAGCTTTGCCCAAGTGCGCAGCGCGTATATCCGCATCATGAACGCCGCCAATGGGCAGGAAATCCTGCGCTACGATTTGAACGGTCAGTTATCCTCAGAAACGGCCATCGTCATAGGAGAGCTGTATCGCTACAAGGGCGAATGGAAATTCAGCGTCATTGACAGCGGTTTTAACGGAGGCCTGGCAGCGCTGTGCCAAAGCTTTGGCATTATCGTATGCGATGATGAAGCCACACCTGAAACACAGCCAGAAGTCCAGCCTGCCCCACTCTTCCAGGCCAGCCCGCTAGCGATGCCGCTGGCCGCTGCAGAACGCCCCAGTGCCCCGGCGGTTCAATATGCTCAGCCAGCTCCCCAGCGGCTGTCTATATCGCCAAACAGCGTCCCTAATATCCCTAATGAGCCGCAGATTATCCCGTTAGTGGCTGAAGATAGCCATAGAGTCCAGCGGCTTCAGCCTGTAGTCCCAAGGCAAAATATAGTTGCGCCCCCAGCGCTCAGCGCTCTCAGCTATACTCTCGCCCCCCTATCGCTCAGTGCGGTAGAAGTGAACAAGGGCGAAAGGATAGGTCTGGCGACCAGGGAGAAGAGCATCGGCGACATTACCATTAAATTCCATTGGAATAATCCGCAACAGGAAAAATACAGCCTCTCCTGTTTTTATGAGCTGAAAGATGGCAGCAAAGATATAATTCAAATCTTAGGCAACCAAGTGGGCTGTTTCGATCAGCCTCCGTATATCGTTTTGGAGGAGGGCAATTATACCGCGAATACAAAAGACGAAGACACCATCCGCATCAATGGAGCTATGCTCGCCGAAATTAAAAAGATTTTTGTATTTACATCTAATTTTGCATATCTGCAGAATTGGTACGGTTCTAACGGCGAATTAATAATCAGCTACTCCGGCGGCCCCAGCCTGGTCATACGCCTGAACGAATTCGTTCCGTCGCAGCGCCATTGTGTAATCGCCAGTTTAACCAATGAAAACGATACCACGTTCAGCGTCGAAAGGATTATCCGCTTCTTCAATATGATGCAAGAGATCGATCAGGCTTTAGACTGGAAGCTGCCATGGTGTACCAAGTCATAAGGCGAGATAAGGCTAAATAAGGCTGATAGTATTGCAGCGATGAGCAATAGCCTAAAAGCGCGGCATTATACCATCGGCTAATAACGGTTAATAATTAGGTTAATAATTAAGTAGGGATAGAATATATGAATTACAAAATATTATACACTGAAGCCTTTCCCGTAATTGAAGCGTCGCTGCGGCAGGGCGAATCGCTCAAAGCTGAATCAGACGCTATGATAGCCATGTCCCCGACCATAGAGTTAGAGGGAAAAATGGAAGGTGGCATCATGGGCACCCTGGTGCGCAAGGTCTTTACCGGCAAAAGCATGTTTATGCAGACTCTTACAGCTACCCGCGGCCCCGGAACTGTCTTGCTGGGACATCCCCTGCCCGGCGGCATCATGGACGTTTCTCTGGACGGTTCCTACGGGCTCATTGTGCAGAAAAGCGGTTTTTTGGCGGCGACGCAAGGTATCTCTGTAGAGACGCACCTGCAGAAGAGCTTCTCCAAAGGCTTTATGTCAGGTGAAGGTTTCTTTCTTCTGAAAATTGTCGGCGAGGGCGTCGCTTTCGTCAGCAGCTATGGAGTTATTCATCCAATCAATTTAGAAAAAGGCGAAGATATCATTATAGATAACGGCCATCTCGTAGCCTGGCCGGACTACATGCACTACGAGATCGAAGCAGCCTCGAGCGGATGGTTTTCCAGCCTAACCTCGGGAGAAGGAGTTGTCTGCCACTTTTACGGGCCCGGAACGGTATTGATCCAAACGCGCAACCCGGCCAGCTTCCAATCCTGGATCCTTTCCATGATTCCTTCAAGGTCATAAGAAAGCGATTTTTCTAATATGTACAAAGAATATTGTATATACTGTGGATGCGAAAATATTATTCCCGTCGATGAAGACAAATGGCTGGAGCAAAACTGTCACATCTTGCAATGTCAGCAGTGCAAGGTGATGTTCACCGAATTGGAGCAAAAACTCGAAGCTAACCGCTCCGTGTTAGATTCTCCTCCAGGTTTTGATATCAGAGATGAAAAGGCTACGCTGGAGGCGGTCCAAGCAGCTTGGCGTTCCCGAAAAGATACCAAAGCAAATCAAACGTTAGATTGGCTGTCCCAGCATAAATATCCCCTGCAGCATCCCATTGAGTTTATGATATACCGCGATGTATGGCAGTTACGCGATGCCTTCGACAGCTACTCAATTTTGGACGAAACCAAAAATTATGATCACCTTTATGCTTGCAGTAAACTGCTGGACCTGTTAACCCATAATTTACAAAATATAGACTATTTTCTGTCCTCCTACTCTGCAGATAAGAAAAATGCTATGATGCGCCGGTTATATGATGAATTGATCCTTTTACCGGCCCAAACGATCGAACTAGAAAAAATACCCGCTCAGCTGCAGGACAGTTTTGCGCAGACCATTATACAAAAACGCGCTTCCGCCTTAACCGCCTGCGCTGAACAGGCGGAATATCTGTACACTTCCACCCACAGCCTCGATTATTTAAAAATGGCAGCCCAGCTCTTGGCGCAGTGCTTAGGACATACAACGGTCGCCAATTCATCCTACAGCCAGGAGAACTCCAAGTACATGCGCTGTTTTTTATTGCCGAAAGAACAGTACAGCCTTACCTCAAAGCATTTGGCGGATATCACCTCTGCCATACGCCAAACCGAACCGAATTTTACTGCAAACATACCGGCGGCTTCCTGGGACAGCCTGCATCCTCATTTATTCAGATGGGCTCTTACCGTTTTCATTATGCTTATCATGATATTAATAATAAAAGCGTCTGATTACCTGGAAAGCATTATAACAATAAGCTACGACATGCTTCAGTATATACTAATAATTGGCGTCATTTTTTTAATTACTGTAATGGTCTTAGTAATGTACTACCTAAATAAACGCTATTCCCCCTCCAGCAACGAGCGTGAAAAAGAAAATAACAAGCGCCGGCAGCTGCACCAGCGAATCTACGAGTAAGCGTCAAACGCAGTCTTGGCGCTTACGGCCTACCAATTCGCCTCCAGCCCGCCCAACACAAACGCCTGAGCTGTACAGCATCAGGCGTTTGTTCAGCACTCTTTGAGCACCAAAAGTTATCTAAGCTCTATCAATACCGTTTCAGCATCAATCCCGCTTCAGCAGACTGGCCGCCAGCGCGGGAATTTTAGCGAAGTCCTCTTCTTCAGGATTCCACAGCGAGCGCACATTCTCCTCACACACGGCAAAGCCCGCCTCTTTCAATTTTTCCTGCAGAATCTTCACCGATTCTCCGCTCCAGCCGTAGCAGCCGAAAGCCGCAGCCTTCTTATTCTTGAACTTAAGCTGCTTCAGGAACTCCAGCCAGCCGGCCACGCTGGAGATAATGCTGTTGCTGACCGTCGATGACCCGACCGCGATGGCCCGCGATTTGAAGACCTCGGTCATGATCTCGTTCTTGTCGGACTTCGCGATATTGAACACTTTGACCACGGTATTGGGGCTCTGGGTCATGATCTCTTCAGCCAGTTTATGCGCCAGCTTGGCCGTGCCCTCCCACATGGTGTCATAAGCGATGGTGATCTGATCTTCCTGATAAGCTTTCGCCCACTCTGCGTATTTTTCCACGATCTGCAGGGGATTGTCCCGCCAGATCGCCCCGTGAGAGGGAGCGATAATATCGAAGGGCAGGTTTAGCTTGGCCAGTTCCTCAACCTTCTTGGCCACCAGCATGGAAAACGGATTGAGAATATTGGTGTAATACTTAATGGCCTCTTTCCAGAGCAGGCACTGATCGGCTTTGTCGTTGAATAGTTCGGCAACCGCGTAATGCTGGCCAAAAGCGTCATTGGAGAAGAGAATGTTGTCCCCGGTCATATAGGTAGCCATGGAATCGGGCCAATGCAGCATCTTCATCTCTACGAAGATCAGCTTTTTGCCGTTGCCGATGTCCACGCTGTCGCCGGTCTTAACAACTTGGAAGTTCCAGCCCCGCTTGCCGTACTGGCCTTCCAAACTCTTAACCGCGCTGGCCGTGCAGTAAATCGGCGTGCCGGGGATCTCGTCCAGCAGAGCGGTCAGCGAGCCGGAATGATCGCATTCGCCGTGATTGGCCACGATAAAATCGATCTTATGCAGGTCAATCTCCTGGCGCAAATTTTCCAGGAAATCAAAGCGATGCGGGGTCCAGACGGTATCGATCAGGACAGTTTTTTCTTCTTCGATAAGATAAGCATTCTGGCTGGAACCGTTGAAAATGGAATAATCGTCTCCGTGGAACGATTCCAATTCCCAATCGAGATAGCCTACCCAGCTGACATTGCCTTTAATGTGTCTGCGCATAAATGACTCTTTAACCCTCGTTTATTCAGTATATCTTGACTGACAGCCGTTCCGTGCCGGTCAATCGCTCTGCCGGCGCATGATGATCCGGTATCCCGGCTCATGCCGCAGCCTGCCCACATTCACCAGCATACGCCGGAAACCTTTTACAGGATCGGACTGCGGCCAAGCTTCGGTTCCGTTAACGGAAACAGCGCGGTTCCGCGCCAAAGGCCGTTAAACGCCGAAAAGAAAATCCGCGGCGGAAGCGGACGCGCCGCGGATAAAGAAAATAAAAGCACAGCCGGGGCTGCCGAAGCCTCCCGGCCGCGCCGAAACAGCATCTTTACAGAACGTCCAGCCAGGGGTCGCCGCAGTAAGTTCCGATAGAACGGTCCTCGAACGACACAAGACATCCGGAATCCACAGACACATGTTCCCGGAAAATACCCTTCATCCGGTCCTTCAGCTGATCATCAGACACGCCTTCCTGCCGGGAGGCATAACCTATGACGCCGCCGATCCTCACAGCGCTGCCTTCAAAATCAAATCCAGCTTTAACCTCGCACTGGCCCTTAATTTCCAGCTCGCCTTCGCTGGCCCAATATCCGATAAAACCTCCGTGTGAACTGGTTCTGTTGTCATCGTGGGTCGAGGGAACAGACAGGGTTCCCAAAGAATGACACTCATCGATTACAATCTTATCCGCGCTATTTAAGCCCGCGTGACAGATCAGACCTGCCGCGGCCCAACCGGCCGTGACCGCACCGTCCTCGTCGAAAACGCTTTGATACAGTTCCAGCGAGCCTCCGCTGCACCAGGAAATTATACCGGCGCAATTCTGACCGAAGATCCGGCTGTGCACCTTACAGCTGCTGATCTTAAGCTGCAGACCGGATTCTCTATATGCCTCCGCAGCCACGCCGCCGGCGTAATTCCCGCTGTAAACGTCCCCGGCCGTCTCGCAGCCGCTGACTTCCACATAGCCGCCGCCTTCGGCAAACAGCGGCGCGGCAGACAAATCAGCGCAGAAAGAACAGCTATCCGCGATTTTAACGTCCGCAATTTTGGCGGGCTTGCCAGCGGAGCCAATCGCCCAGCCGAACAGCGCGCTGACTGAGTTTTTGCGGTTGACGGCGTTGCTGACAAGGTTGGCGATACTGCAGCCGTTCCCGTTATATGTACCGCTGAACGGAGTCCCCTCCTTATCCCCGATAGGCTTCCAGCCGTAATAATTGTCGGAACCTCCGTAAAAACGCGGCATAGGCCGGGAAGGCGGCGTGGGCGATGGGGTCACCGTAGGCATAGGAGACGGCCCCGGAGCAGGAGTCGTCGTGGGAGAAGGCTCCGGCACAGATTCGGAAGGATCGTCAGAGCTGCCGCTGTCCTGCATTTCGCAGGTGATTTCGGTGCCGTCGTCGCTCTTCTCAACCGTAATGACATTGGTGATGCCGCAGGAACCGGCAAAATCGATGTCCTTAATCTGCTTAAACGAACCGCCCAGGTGACGGCGCACGTTGTCCAGATGGCGCGGATTGGCCACCTGCATCACAGTGCCCTCGGCGTAAGCGCCGTTGGCGAATTCATTGGCGTCCACATCCAAGTCGAGCGCGCCGTCGGGAAAGGCCTGCGGAGACGAGTAGTCCAGCCACTCAAAGGGCACGCCGCCGTTCAGCAAAGTTACGGAACTGACGGATCCTTCTTCACAGTTCGCGGCTTTAAATACCACCGTGCAGGAGCCCGTGTCCTTTTCAAAATCTATATCGGTAAAAATCGACTTCTTCTCAAGGCCGTCGTTAAAGCATACCTGAACGTCCGCCGTTTCCACATCCATCGAGTAAGCGTTGACGACTTTCAGCGTCACGTTCTCGCCCCGGTCGCTGACGGTCAATTCAGCGTCCTCATCGGGGTTCAGTTCGGGGAAGTCATTCCCCGCCGCCTCGACATCGCCCAGCACATCGTCCTGTTTGTCCAAATACTCGACCACAGCCTTGACTGTATTGAGAGGGACTGCGGCAGCGACGGAATCGGGCAGAGTTCCGTCCACAACCTCGGTTGTCAGCACCTCTTTGTCCAAAGTCCCGGCATCGTCATACAGCGACACGCGGTATTTGACGGCCGCGGTGGGAACGCCGAAACCGTCGGCAAACGACAGGGTCAGCTTATTGCACTGTTTGAGCGGAGCGTCATTCTTAACGAGGAGATTGAGCTCTTCATCCTCAGTCAGTTCCAATTCGGGAGTCGTGCCGACCGCGATCTCCGAACCGTTTCCGGCCAGACAGAAGATGCGTAAACGCACCGCATCGAGGGGAACATCCTCCAAGACCACCGTCTGCTGATCGCCCAGGCAGGCGTCGTCTTTATCGGCCTGCCAAGGCCCGTGAGCGCATTCCTCAGTGCAGCCGGCATCGGTATAGCCCACGATCTCAAAGGAGCGCACCGTTAAACCGACACGGCTTCCGTCGCTGTCGGCCAAAGACTCCGCCAGGTCGAACAGACAGTTCACGGTGGCAGCCGCGACAGGCGAAGGCGTAGGCGAAGGCTCGGGAGACGGCGTAGGAGAAG
>JAUNIO010000109.1 GCA_030535355.1 bacterium
CCATCCTTTAGGGGGAGTCAGATAGTTTCGCACGTTAGCTAATCGCTAACTTAACAGCACTGAGTTAAGGCTCAATGTCATTCTCTATATCAAAATAGCTTAATTTAAATAAAGGCCTAACCGAACGCACAGGTTCAGTTAGGCTGATTCTTTCAGATAATAGTGCTATTCACAGCACATAGAACTCTCAAAATACAGCTGATTGAGGCTGTAGCAAATTTGGGCCAAATTGCCTAAACGTTTGCGCATAGCCGACGCCTGCTCGTCAACCATTTTCAAAAATGCAGCATACTCCAGCTGTAGTTCCATAGGCGGGCAGGGAATGGGCAAAGAATTCAGCGAAGCGGTGGGCAACTTAGGCATGACGCCCCCGCGCAGCCCCAAATCTTCCAGAGCCAGGCTGTTGATCACCATCTTTACGTAGTCGGTGGTCACTTCGCCGTTGAGGCGCATAATATGCACGAAGTCACTGGGCCAGGTTTTGCCTTTGGCCGCCTGGGCAATATTGTGCTCGCCGGAAGTCAGCACAGCACCGACTTTAGCTACTAAAAGCAGGTCTTCGTCAAACTGATATTCATCTATATAATCGACAATACCGCTGGCTTCATAGTAGGGATAACTGCCGGGGCGGCGGTCTTTATCCAAAATGGAACGGGACTTTAAGCGTTCTCCCAATTCACCTAAAGGCTTAATCGGCCAATCTCTAGAGTTTGTGGCCACATCGCCGAAGAGCTGCACAAAGCGGGAATGCACCAGCATATCCATGGTTTCCATCTGCTCGCGCTGCAGCTCCACCAATTCATAAGCATTGCTCAGCACATCTACTATTTGCTCCTGCACATCTAAAGCCGGCAGAGGAATAATAGTATCGCGCAGTTCATCGACATCGATGTGGTTAATCAGAAGATCAGCGTTTTCATCGTCTTCCAGTTTTTGGAAGATGTAGCTTAATGCGTAATACATATAATGCGGATCGAGACGTTCCAAATTGGGAACTAAACGGCAGATATGATCCCCAAATAAAGCCTGGGGACCGACCCATTCCTCAATTTTTACATCATCGCTCATATGGATCAAAAAATCACCGTTGTCCACTAAATTCTTTTCATCATAAGGACCGGTGTAATAGGAATAACTTTCGCCCTCGTCGTCATCTCCAGGCAAGACTACCGGAATGCCATCGGGACCGTCCGTGACACAGCTGAAATCCAGCTCGTCTCCAGCTATTAATTCACAAACATCACCCAAGCGAATCATCTCATGATCCATCGTCATAAGCCCCTTTCTTCTTACGCTGCCTTCCGATATGTTAACAGCCGCTGCGTTAACAGAGCGCGTATCCGCCCTCTGGCTGCTGCGTATCACACATATCATAAGTACAACTGAGCAACTTTTTTATTTTTTCTTATGTGCAAAAAAACCTGCTCAATCAAAAGCTTCTGCGGGGTGAATCTGTCCCAGTTCCTGATAAGGGGAACGGCTCAGCACCTCGCGGCCCGTTTCTGTAAGAGCCGTTAAATCCTCAATGCGGCAGCCGCCTACCCCGGGCAAATAAATGCCTGGCTCTATGGTCACCAGCATTCCGGCCTGCAGCAGCGTCTGCGACTCCTTGCGGAGTCCCGGCGCTTCATGCACAGCTAAGCCGACACCGTGGCCCAAACTATGGCTGAACGCTTCGCCAAATCCGGCTTCTGTAATAATATCCCTGGCAATTTTATCGACTTCAAAACCGCGATAGCCAGGCCGCACTGCCTCCAGAGCTGTATCGTGAGCTTTTCTAACTACCCGCAGTATATTCTGAGATTTTTCATCCAAGGTGCCCAGCCAAACCGTCCGCGTTATGTCCGAACAGTAGCCTTGGTAAACAGCCCCAAAATCTACGGTGATGAGTTCTCCTTCGGCAAAGGGACGCTCAGTGACTCCAGCGTGAGGATAGGCACCGTTGGGACCGGATGCCACGATCGTATCAAAGGAAGTCTTGCTGGCTCCGGCCAATTTCATATGGTATTCCAAAGCTGCGCAGAAGGCGTTTTCCGTCATGCCCACGCGCATGGTTTTAACGGCTTCGCGCCAGCCGAGATCGGCAATCTCCGCGGCTTTTCTGATTAAATCAATCTCTTCGGCGCTTTTGAGGAGGCGCAGCCCGTCCAAATCGCTGCCTAAAGAGACTAAACCTTGCATATCCGCCAAATTCTCAGCCATCGAAGCGTAAACATCATAAACAATGCAGCTTTCAAAGCCCAATTTCCCCTGCCAGGCCCGCTTTTTCAGCCAGGCCGCCAGGCATTTGGCCCAGCAGCCGTCGGCGTGAGAACGGTATTCTATTAATTCCGCCTGCGGGCACTGCTGAGCCACCTGAGCCCAATAACGGCCATCGGTCAGCACTGCGCAGACGTCGTTATCGACAAAAAGCCAGCCGTCGGCACCGGCGCTGAAGCCGCTGAGATAACGGATATTCTCCGGGCTGGAGACAATGCAGCCCTGTAGGCCGCGCTCCGCTAAAATCCGGCGCACTCCCTGTAAACGCTCTTGATAATTCATCTTCTGCACTCCTTACACCAGCAAATTAATAGCTATAAATTAATATTTCCGGCAAATACTGCCAAAGCGGGGCCGCGCATATAGACGTGGTTGTCTTCCGGCCAGCGCACCGCCAGCTCGCCGCCAGGCAGGTGAATCGTTGCCCGGCGCGGGCACCATCCCTCTAAGCTGGCCGCCGTAAGGACCGCGCAGGCACCCGTGCCGCAGGCCATGGTTTCCCCCACGCCCCGTTCACAGACGCGCATTTTAATATCCTGCGCGCTGAGCAAAACTGCAAACTCGACATTGCATTCGCCGCAGGCGCTCTGCTCTAAACGGCGTCCTTCAGCCCCCACTGCAAGCTTGTTCAGCCAGTCTGCGCCCAAATCCCCGGGCGTTCCACCCAAAACCACGCGGTGCAGATTGCCCATGGAAACAATATATTCCGAAGCCTTTTTCTTGCCTACCGTTATGGGCTGGGCCGGAGACAATATCTGCGGTTCGCCCATATCGGCCTCAACCTGCCAGCTGTCTTCAGCTTCCTGCTTCACAGTCACATGTTTCACGCCAGAACGCATGCCGACCGCGAAAGAATCGCTTTGTATCCAGCCCTCCTTGACGGCCCAGGCTGCCAGGCAGCGGATGCCGTTGCCGCACATGGCCGCCTCAGAGCCGTCGGCATTGTAAATAGTCATGGTCAGCTGCGTTTCTCCGCCGTCTCCCGGGCCAAGCAAGATCAGACCGTCCGCCCCTATGCCGAAGTGACGGTCGCACCAGCGGCGGGCCACTGCCCCAATATCGTTCGCGCTCTGCACATCTTCAGCGCGGCAGAGAATAAAATCGTTGCCCAAGCCCTGCCATTTGGAAAAGTTAACTCTATTCATGACTGCTTAACCCTATTATCTCTAAGCAAGAATAAAACGAACTGTTTTATACGCATAAATACGCTGAAAACAATTCATTTAGCTGGACTATATACTCTGGTTTTTCCTCAATCCGCAGACGTTCATACAACTGCGAAACAATTTGTTTATCGCGCTCATTCATAACTAAGAAATTCAAAATTTCCGCATTATTCAAATCATTAGGCTCGAACTTATCCAATCCGTCTCCATACTCTCGTTTATTGCGGTACAAAATTTGCTGGGCTATTGGAGTAAGCAAATAGCAAAACAAAATATTAGTGTATTGTTCATATAAGTCCAAAAGATATAGGCCGTGAAACGTGGTAAGGCTGTGTATATTGGCTTCGTTGCGCACGACTTTTATACGCCCCCGGCTAAACACAGACAGCAATATTGGGGCGGGGATTCGGTTTTCTATAGAATACCAAGGCTTGCGATGCTTAGTTAGATAGCGCAGATTTACACCCGCCTGCTCTCCTTTTCTTATATAATCTACATCACATTCGTTATAGGCTTTTGCCCCGTCAAATAAATAAACTTTTTTGTTAGCCTCGACTAATGAATGATAAAGCTTTTCAGTCAAAAATACACTTGTAATATCGGCGGATTTAGCGATGCAGGGAACACATACGGACTTGCTCAGCCCTAATCGCTCCACGCTTTCTTTGTTCAACGCAAAAAAAGCATTATCGCCAGTAGCTATACCGCGTTTAACTTGAGCGAAGTAATTTAGAGGTACTGTATTCGCGCAGGAAACAACATGTTCAGTAATATCGCCTTCAAAATAGCGCGACCACTTAATTTCAGCAGAAACATCTTCGTATAAAAGCCGCTTAGACTTAGGCGATATCTTCCAGAAATTATCTATATCTTCGATGCTCGTTATATCTATAAAGTCAACACTATCATGATCCAAATGTTCAAACAGCAAAATGCAGGATGTAGTAACAGCATCTTCAAATAAATTAATACTATTATTAAAGCGAATTACATATTTAAGCATTTTTGAGCGCAAAAGATACTCTTTTACCGTAACGCCATATCCAGTATTAAAAAACTCATAAGGTATAATATAACAACATTTGCCTCCTGGCTGAAGCTCATGCAGACTTTTCAGCATAAAGAAGGCGTACATGTTTGTATATCCACTTAAGGATATATGATAAAGCTCGTTAAACCTTTTTATTAACGAGTCGCGCTCACGAACATTGTGAAATTTATTATAAGGAGGATTGCATACGATCGCCTGAAACTTATTTTCAAAGCTCATGGTCAAATAGTCTTGATGGTAAATCTTAGCCTCTACATGATTCAGCTGTACTTCCGACACAAAAGTGCCGTCAATATCACAGGCAACCATATCAGCTGTCGGAGATAAGGCTCGCGCTCTATCCAAAAAAATACCATGTCCAACCGCTGGATCGAGAAGGTTTTTGGTATATTTATCACAGACCAATGAAACCATAAAATCCGCGATAGGTTCAGGAGTAAAGTATTGCCCTAATGCTTTGCGTTTAACCATATACTATAATTTAAATCCAAATAAGTTTTCAAAACCACCGATATTGAGAACACACGTACTCTCTTCAAAAGAAACATAATAGAGCAATCGTCCTCTGTCTAATTCTTTCATTTGGCTATGGTGGTTAGGCAAATGTATCTTTTCTAAAATATTTGTTTCTTTAACCGCATTTATTTTAATCGTAGTTTTACCTTGATTTTTAATATCGCTTTCAATAGAATAGCAATGTCCTTCCTGGCTTGGATTTGCCAGCATACTTAGAATTTTTTCAAACGAAATCCCGTAAGCTCGGTCAAAAAAGACTTGTACATAATAATGCGGCACTCCATATCTGAGTATCCAATTACATACTACCCGTAAATCTTCTACTTTCGGAGTAATGCTCAGATAATTACGTCCCTTTAACCCATTTAAATAGCCCTTCAATTCTTTAAGCATAGCTGATAGATGCCTTAATTGAGGTGTGCTATGCCATGAAGGCGTACGGTATGACAAAACCGAGTAATTATCTATGTTTAGCTCCTGGATAATCTGATAAAGCTGTTCATTTTTTGTCAGCAAAATATCAGCATAAGGTTCTCGAAGAATCATATTGCGAACTCTTTGTATATCCGCCAATAAACGCGCAGTCTTTTCCTGCATGAACGCTTCATACTTATTGATTAAAAATGCACTGGAGCGCACTTCTATGCCACATTTAGCTTTAGTAACAATTGTCTCCAATTCTTCCGGAGACCAGTTGCGAATATCAGCTTCTTTGTACGGAAAATCTTTTCGGTCAAATATTAGCAGATCTGGACGTTTACCTTCAGTATCAAGCTCATCCTGATATGATTCAAAAAATTCTAGAAAGCTAGGTTCTCCTGCGATAATACTGTCGCCCCTGCCATAACGAACTGCTATATATCTCTGCGAGTAAGCGTTGATGCCATCTAAAAGCGTTTTTTCTGCCCAATCCCCCTGTTCTTTATTGGTCAGAAATTCTGAGGATACCTGAGTCGGAGGAGAAGGACGTTTTCTTTCACCAGAAAAATCCGCCAATCCTGGATCGATGTTAGCGATAAGCGCACGTATTTTCTCTAAATAAGAAGTATCCATTCCTTTCTCCATATCAAAACATTAAGAATCAATACTCTGCCGAACCCTCTGGCGAATATCCTCCCAGCCTTCCTCGGAAGCCGGATACATCATCAGCCCCGGTTCCGCCCGCAGCCAAGTGCGCTGGCGTTTGGCAAAACGGCTGGTCTGCACAAAAATCTCTTCCCGCATCTGCTCAGCCGAAATGCGCTCCTGCACAAAATCGATCACCTGGGCATAGCCCAAAATATTAGCCGAACGCAGAGACTCTTCCCAGCCGCTGCTGAGCAGAGAAGTCACCTCCTCTACCCAGCCGTCAGCCAGCATCCTCTGCAGGCGCAGCCGGATTCTTTCGCGCAAAATCTCGCGTTCACAGACCAGACCAAACTTCAATATTCTCCAGGGCGGCGGCTGGCGGCGCGAGCACTCAGTCCAGGATTTTCCCGTCTGCAGAATGATCTCCAACGCTCTGGAAACGCGGCGCTTGTTGCAGCGATCAATAGCCTGAAATGCCGCCGGGTCGCGTTCTGCCAGCTCCGCTAATAGACTGGGCAAATCGCGTTCATTCAAACTGGCGCGCAGCTCTTCATCGGGCGGCGGTGCCTCCAGCGCATAGCCTTCCAACAGCCCGCGCACATACAGCCCAGTCCCGCCTGCGACCAGCGGAATGCGGCCTCTTTGCCATATTTCCTGAACTGCCTGCGTAGCCAGCTTCTGAAAATCCGCCAGGCAAAACCCCTGCCCCAAATCTCTGATGTCAATCAAATGATGCGGAACTTCTCTAAGTTCGGCGGCAGATGGTTTGGCTGTGCCCACGCTGACCTGGCGATAAACCTGAGCGGAATCGGCACTGATTATTTCCGCCCCGTACTCTTTGGCCAAACTCATTGCCAGCGCAGATTTTCCTGAAGCGGTAGGCCCCATAAGGGCAATCACTAAGGGAAGTGCTTGCATAACGGCCTCTGTCAGCGATGAAATAAACGCTCTAAGGTGCGCTGATCCATAATAACCCGCGTGGGCCGTCCGTGCGGGCAATACCGAGAGTGCTCAACCTGCAGCATGTCTTCCACCAATTTCTGCATATCCGCCCGCGACAAAGCTTCACCAGCCTTAACAGCCGCCTTACAGCTGGTCATCGCGCGCAGTTTTTCCCGCATGGTCTCCCGAACGCTGCGCTTTACGGAAACAGCACCACCTACAAGTTCTTCGATTAAATCGCGGAAGACCGGCTGAATTCTGCTCTCCGTCAAGGCGGCGGGGACGGCGCGCAACTGAAATGTATTCTGTCCAAACGGCTCAACCACAAAACCAAATTCTTGCAATTCGCGGGGATTAGAAGCCAAATACTCGCAAGCCGCCGGAGAAAAATCCATAGTTTCGGGAACTAACAGCTGCTGAGAACGGCCCTGCAAAGGAGAAAGATGCCCTAAACGCTCATAATTTAAGCGTTCATGCGCTGTATGCTGGTCGATAACCCACAATTCGCCATCCACTAACCCCACAATAAAGGTCTTGTGTACTTGTCCAAAAAGCTGGAAACGCGATTTAGCTGGGGAAGACGCCGCACTGCCCTCTAAAAGTTCTCCCTGCCTCAGTGCAGCGTGAGCACTTTCAAGCACCGTCGCCGCCAAAGGATCAGCAGCAGGCGCAGAATCGGCAGCAGGCTCGCTCTCCACCAGCGTCGCCGCCAGAGGATCGGCAGCAGGCTCCGACTCAGCAGCAGGAGCGCTCTCGATCA
>JAUNIO010000023.1 GCA_030535355.1 bacterium
CTTTAGGGGGAGTCAGATAGTTTCGCAGGTTAGCTGATCACTAACTAAAAACTAAATGATATTATCTATTGACCTAATTAAAAAATTGTGCTATAAAATTCCAGCACCTGGAGTGATGGCCGAGTGGCTAAAGGCGCACGCCTGCTAAGCGTGAGGGTCCAAAAGGCCCGCCTGGGTTCGAATCCCAGTCACTCCGCCAGTGCAAAAGCTAACTGGAAACAGTTAGCTTTTTTATTTTTAAGCTTCTAGACTGCCAAACTCCCGTACCATTTTCTAGAGTTTGTCTAGCTAGAGACCAGGGTGTATCGCCCGGAGATTCTTCTCCCCAAATCTGCTGAAACAAACGCTTCAGTTCTGAGGATAAATTCTGCCCCTGGCGCAGCGAAGGAGCTAACGAAAACTGTTCTAAAGACAGCTCACCGCGGCGGACTTTAGCAAAGAAATCCGCGAAAACCCGATAGTTCACGGCCGATAGACTGCGTTTGTTTGAGCAGTACCAGTGCGAGGACAAGGCACTAAACGTTATAAAATCCCCCAAACAGCGATAGCCGTCAGCCAGCCCCCAGCAGTCAGCGCCACCGTTCCAAGCTTTGTTCCGGACATTTTCTAGTTCTTCTAAACCATCCCAGGCAGCTAAGGCACCGCCCAGCAACAGCCGTCCCGAGCGGATATGCTCAAAGAAAAGGCGCAAACATGCCTCTCGCTGTTTGCTGGCCCGGGACAAATACCACCTGCGCCAGCGCCCATATAGCCAATTCTTAAAATGCCCCCATCGAAAGGCCCATCTTTGCAAAAACGCGCAGCGCGGCTGCAGCAAACTTCGCAGCAGCCGCTGTAAGGCATCCAAATCGAAGGGTTTATAAGCCGCACCCGCCAAATAGTCCGGCAGTTTCTTCTGTATCGCATTTTCGCTGATGCAGCTCAGCAGAGCGACGCAATAAATATTGGGGAATCTCTCTTTAATTATTTTTAAGCAGCTTAAGCCATCTAATCCTCCCAAACAATCAGCGCACAGCACTATCTGACACGGCCAGTTCTGCAAAAGACGCCAAGCAGCAGAAAAGCCTTTAACGCCTCGCACGGCATAGCCTTCATCCGCCAAAGCGAAAAGCAGCAGCTCCCTCCAGTCATCGTCTTCTTCAGCGATCAGCACACGCGTTTTAACCTTATTATTCTGCATAATAGCCTCCCCGTTCAGCCAATGTCATTGAGTTATTAAAAAACACTAAGGTTTTGATACAAAGGTAAAAACATGCCCAAAAGCATCAAAGCCATAAACACGCCAATCAGCAGCAGCATTAAAGGTTCCAGCAGCTGCACAAACTGTTCCAAAGCCAAGCTCACCTGCCGGCCATAGATTTTGCTTACATAATCCAAAGCATCGGCAGGAGCACCGGCCTCTTCGCTAATTTCTAACATACTAGCTATTAAGCGCGGAAAGAAAGGAGAAGCCGCAAAAGCCTCTCCCAGCGTGCTGCCATTCTTGATGCCGTCATTAACCGTGCGCACAGCTTCAGCGAGATGGTAATTGCCAAGAGCATCACCAGCGACATCGAGACATAGAGGCAAGGGCATACCAGTGCGCAGCAGTACCGCAAACGTTTGGCAAAAACGCGTCAGCAGCGCTTTTTTGAGAATCTGGCCTATACAGTATGCGCTCAGCTGCCATTTTTGCCAGCGATACCTTCCCCGAGGAGAGCGCAGATAAGCCGCAGCCAGCCAAATTCCCAACGGCGCAGCAACCAGCAAAACGGTATAAAAAGCCGGGGCACCCAGGACTCCAGCCACGCCCAGCAGACAACGGGTCAGCCAGGGCAATTTTAGTTCCTCCGACAGTCCCTGGGTAAAAACAGGCATCAGATGAACGGTAAAAAACGTCAAGCCCAGCACAGAAACCGTCAGCAAAAACAGCGGATAATGCAGAGCGCCAGTTATGGCACGTTTCAATTTGTATTCTCCCTCCAATAAATCAGCTAAATAGCGCAGAGTGGACGCCAAATGCGATGAGCGTTCCGCTGCCCTAACCATGCCAATTTCCAAAAGGTTAAACACGCCGCTGTGCGAGGCCATAGCTCTGGCTAGGCTCTGTCCCTCCATAACGCTTCGCAATACCGCTCTCCACGCCAGGCGCAACGTTTCTGGCACTCCGCGCTGATCTAAAACTTCCAGCGAGCGCAGCAGAGGAACCCCTGCTCCCAGCAAAACGGCAAACTGACGCAGACTTATCATCTTATCGCGCACCGAAGTACGGCGAAAACCGCCAAGATTAAAAGCCCAAGCAAACACCTTGCTCATTGTAGCCTCCTTGTTTTCTTTTTTTGATTTTCCCCAACAGTCTGGGATGCCTCATCTGTATATAACCGCCGAGAGCGGCGGCTTTGCTTCCTCTCCACGTTACTGCACTCGCTTATAAGAAGGGGTTTTCTCAACAGAGGCCATCCACAGCTCTCCGCGGCTGGTATTGATATAAAGAACATTTTTGAATGGGTCGCAGGCCAGCCCTGAAGGCATAGCCGAGCGCAAAGCTGACGGCAGGCTATAAACAGACCACTCAGATGTAAGGCTGCCCGCTGCACTAAATTTATAAGTAAGGATCAGCAGATGATGGTCATCGACTGCGAACAGGGAAGATCCCCAAGAGTTTACCGCCAAGCCCTGCAATGCTTCCGTACCTTGCGGAAGAGCAAGGCGCGTCCCCCACCAGCCAACTCCCGCCGCTGCTTCCGTCCCGCTTCCGCTGGGTTTTATGCCAGAATTTAGATATAAAGGGCGAATTGCCCGCGCAGCGCTTTCCGCTATCCACAAAATACTCGCATGCTCGTCCAAGGCCAGCCCCATCGGCTTCTCTAAGGGTACTTTTTTAGGGCGCAAAGGCGACTCCGCGCTCCACTGCAATGCGTTCTGAGCCAGACCATCCTGAACGATCCAAATAGCCCCATTGCTCATATCTGCGCAATACAAACGATTACCCCAACTGTCTCCTGCTATCCCCGCAAAAACCGGAGCACTCCGCTCACTTGCAGCCGGTGCCTTGAGCACATATCGCGCCTTAAGTTTATTGGCCGAACTAAAGGTGTAATAGCAAATTGCCGGCCGGTTAGCGCAAGCCGCCCAAACCGCTCCCCGCCCCGGGATGCCGGACAAAGCGCCTGTATAGCAAGGAGAGAGGCCAGGCATCACCAATGATAAACTCTGTGGGGAATTGGCACCCGAGCTTTGCATAAAATTTACCGATGCGCTTTTGGGCATACTCCAAATAACTTGATCGCTAAAGCTATCGCAGGCCACTCCCATAAACGCGCGCCCGCGCAAAAGACGGCGCAGCGTCGTTTTAGTCCGCAGCGGAGATTCCACTTCTAAGGTCAGCAGCTTTAAATTACCGCTGAAGTCGCTGAGTGACGCCCTCCAAGAATAACCGCTATAATCTCCTGTAAAACGCCCACTGCTGATATTCTCTAGCTTATCAGCGGGCATACAGCACAGATATTCCATTTTATTGCGGGCCAAAAAAACCGTTGTCGAATACTCACGGTTGCGCAAGCCAAAGCGCCTCCCAGAAGAAAACAGGCTCATCAAATATGAGCAGGCTATATACAATATCAGCATTGAGACCAGCAATTCCAAAAGCGTATACGCCACAATCCGCCTGCGCTGCTTCATCATAGCCCTCCAGTCTGCACTTCCGTGCACAAGGACAGCCCGCATTGGGCATAAGCCCGCGAATAAGACTTATTCTGAGGAATAGGCATTACCGTAAAACTCAGGCCCAGCATACTTAGGCCGCAGCATTTACTGGCTGGCACGCTCCAAAACGAAAATCCAGTTACTCCTGTTAACAGAGTTTGCCGTGAGGATATACCGGCATTAGATGTCAGAGAAGCTGAAGAAAACTTATAAGAAGCCGGATACACACAGCGTTCCAGGATACCTTTAGCGCCTAAATAGCGGTAACCGATCACTAGAACCTGGCTTTGCTTACTGGAACGAAATTTACAGGCTAGCAGCAAGTTCTTGCCTTTAGCCGCTGTAATTTCCCGGCCATCCTGCCAGTCTGAATAAACAGGCCAAAGAATAGCCTCGCAATGGCGCAGTTCCCGCGCCAGACAGTCGTTGGCTGTGGCCGCAGCTCTCCAGCACTGCTGCCCCTCCAGACTCTGCCGCGAATAGCGAAAACCACTTATAGCTATCTGACCCGCCAAACTCAAAACCATGCCCAAAAGCGCCATAGTGATCAAAGTTTCCACTAGGCCAATCCCCCTCTGCCAACGCCGCCCAGAATGCATACGGCGTCTTAAGCCGCTAAATATTAAACCGCTAAAAAGAAAGTGAAACATCATAGGCTTCCTCCACATTTTGCGCATTTACCATCAAAGCGCGGGTTATCGTAACCGGCTGTTTCCCAGGGCTAGAGAGAGTGCCAGCGTCAACGCCCCGGCTTAGCAAACGTCCTTGGCCCATGTCAGCCAGTTCAAAGTATTGCTGAGTGCTATCATGGGGCACATAGACACGTAAAAGAACACGGGGAGGATCGAGCGCCTTGCTGGAAGAGCTCAGCTGAGCGTCACCGCAGCCGTAAACGCAGTAATACTCCAGACCGGACTGGGCCAGACACAAAGCCCGTTCCGAACGCTCTTGGTAGCCAGAAAAACGGTTGTCCCTTTCCATGTACCCCAAATAAGCACAGCCCAAAATGAGCAAAACCACAGCTGCCAGCAGCGTAAAGAGCAGTGCGCTCCCGCGTCTCCGCTTCGTATATATAGCAATGTGGCCATAAAACAATCCAAAAATCATAATTCATCATCCTCCCCCTCGCACGCCAGCGGCTGATTATTATTACGCGTAGGCTATCTATGTTATGCAGATGTGCTGAACGATCGCGCTTTTGCCCATCATCTGCTCCTGCGAGCGCGCTCGGCTCTTAGCTCCGGGCACTATTTCGCAGAGCCGATGACGGACTGCTTAAAACTAAAGACATGGCTTGCAAACAAAATTAAAATTATCTTAATATCCCTGCAGCATTTTCAGAAAAAGGCGCAAGTCAGAGCGAGCCTAAGTCCCCGCCAGCCTGCCGATTCTTCAGATGCAGTAAAAATGCAGCAATAACTAATGCTATGCCCAAACGCTCTGGCCAAAGATTCAGACATACCGCTGAGGGTAAGCAGATATTTTCTGCAGCGTCAAAACACGGCGTTTCCAAATAGACTGAGCCTGGGCATACGCTTTCTGAGCCCTAGCTAAACTCACATCTCCGCCGCCTCTTGACCAAAATTCGATATGAGCGACTGCAATTTTCAGCAGTGTTATTTCCTTAGAGAGCAAAGTGCAAAACTTCGCCACATACGGGCGATCATTTCGGCTGAGCGTTCTTTCACTCAGCTCGCTCGCGCACTTGTTTTGGTGATTTAGCCATTCGGTCAGCGCCTCTTGTAAATCGTGCAGGCGATTGCGCACGTAGCTTCGCCCCGCCCGATGCCGCCCGATTTTGCGGCAGATTACCGGAATCCAGTCTAAACTTATCATAAGCCCGCACCTCCTTGGCAAAGGTAGGCTTACTATAAACTGACCAACTATAGTAAATTTGAAAATAGACCCCCTTAAGATTGCACTTTAGTTAACCGTATGTTAAAATATATAAAAATTTTGTTTTATATGATTACCGAACGATAAACTAACTACAAATTTCCCAGCATATTATTTGTCCCTACAGAAACCGCTTGACTAAACACACTTATATACACTAATATTTATACTACATGAATTCACAATACACGGTTAGGTGCCAGTTTTTAGTTAAAAGGTTTATTCTAATCTTTAAAGAAAATTTATTTTTATTTAATTTAAACTGCGTTGTTTTGCGGTAGTGACACAGTAGCTTATCAGGTTACCCCCTTGATAGGCTCACAGTCCTAGAAGCGGGAGGAATGTTGTCATGTTCAACCAGGTAAGCAAAAAAAGCCGAGGTTTCGCTCTGGCATTATCCTTATTTCTAATAGTTATACTCGCAACAGTATGTTTTGCCGCCCTCAACATTACCACTTTAGATAACCGCGCCGCTACCGAAGATTACAAAGCGTCACGGGCATTTTATGCCGCCCGCGCTGGAGTAGCTTACGCCAAGGCCCAGCTTACCGACTCGGCCAATGTCAGCCTTACCAGTGTCTTGCGCTATAATGAACATTTGCAATTAGCCGACGGATATATCTCCGAAGAAAAGTTTTCCATAACCATTACCCCCGCAGTAGATAATCCCGCCCGCGCTTTTCGCATCTGGAAAGTGGAATCTACCGGATATTACAGCGATGCTGCCCGCAAAATCATCGCCTATCTGGAACGCGAGACCTTCGCGCATTACGCCTATTTTACGGATCGCGAAACCTGCATGAGTTCTATAATTCAGTTTATGGGGCAAGACAAAATTACCGGTGCTGTGCACACCAACGGCTTTTTCACCATCGCCGATCATCCACAAATCGGCGGGCAAATGGTCTCGGCCAACAGCGGAGACACTAGCTATAACAAAAGCACCGGCGTTTATAAGCGCACCGACAGCAAAGATTCTACTGACAACAAAGATTTTTACCACTCCGCCAATAAGAATTACACCAAGGACCGCGCCATCGCCCTAGATGACAGCCCCGATTTTTCTTTCGCGGGCGGCCAGGCCGAAGTTCCCCTGCCCAGAACCACCAGCAGCGAGATTATCGAAGCTTCTAAAATGGCCGACACCTCTTTCAAAGGAAATTACCGCATAGTCTTTACCGAAGACGGCAAGGCCAAATACTATAAACAGGTAACTGCCCAAGGCCGGACTTATTACGAAGGTTATCCCCCGCACAACAACGGAAAAGATAAGCCAGAAAAAACCCTAGATACTACTGTACGCCCAGGAATAACCATGTACGTAGATGGCAACGTCGAGATAGACGGCAAAGTGCTAGGCCGTTGCACTCTCAGCTCTTCGGGTGACACCTACATCTGTGACGACCTGCAGTACGTCAATCCCTCCAACTGCGTCCTAGGCATACTCAGCGAAAAGAACATCATCGTCAGAGCCGATCCCAATGTAAAGCAAGATTTTTATATAGACGCCATTCTCATGGCTCTCAACGGCTCGTTTACCGTTGAGAACTACAACACCGGAGTGGATCGCGGCGAGCTGCACGTTTTCGGCGGCATAGTCCAGAACAAACGCGGCCCGGTAGGGCAGACTAGCACGCAAACCCAATCGTACTATGGCGGGTATTACACGACCACAAAACACACAGGTTATGCCAAAGATTACGTTTACGACCATAAACTGGAAACCATGCCCCCCCTCAATTTCCCCTATACGGGTAAATTTGTCATCCGCTATTTCATAGACAAAGGTTCGCTGGGAGGAGTTTAGTGTGCATAACCGAGCTTGCAAAGGCATAACCTTGCTGGAAATGGTCATCGTCTGCGCCGTGGCCAGCATAATCGTGGCCATCTCCGGCATCGCGTGGCAAAAAGCTTCTGCCAATCGCAAAATGGACGCGGCTATAGCCGAGCTGGAAGCCGGGCTGGCTTTAGCGCGGCAAACCGCTCAGAATCACGACGGAGCTTATATCGTCTTTCATGTGTCCAGTAATGACTCCGACAGTACCTGGGAGCTTTTTCCCGGGTCAGCCAAAGCTACCGAAAAAGAGCCTAAAGTGCTGAGCCACACCATCCCCCGGGTGCTAAACGTATCTTTTTCCCCCGCAGCCACCACAATCATTCAGTTTAACTCTGCCGGTTCCTTAGATAAGGATGTATCCCCTTTTAACTCATCCGGCAATTGTGAGATCAATATAAGCATAGGCGGCAGCAACCGCAAAACCACACTGACCATCGTCGGTATGACCGGTGCCGTGGTCAAGAATGTGATAAACTAGGAGGACATACTGATGAGAAGACGACCATTATCTCAGCGCCCACGCGGTATGTCCGTCATTGAAATTCTTATCGCTTACACAGTCTTGCTGGTCGCCGTATTAGCTCTGCTGGGAAGTCTGCCCATGGCTGCTCAGCAGCACAGCAGCGGCGTTACCGCTAACCAAGCCTTATACTATGCCGAACAAAAAATGGACGAGCTGATCCGCAACGATACCAAAATATCTACGAGCGGCGAATTCCAAGATCTTCCTCTCAACGATAACACCATGGTTCGCACCTGGAAAGGCGAAATCGGAAACGATACCGCGGTTGAGACGATTACCGTCAAAGTAACCTGGCTGACAGAACACGGTCAGCGCGAAGTAGTTTTGAGGAGCTATGTGCATATATGAGCCTGTTTTTAAAGCGAAAAAATAAAGTCTGGGCTTTGACGCTAGCAGAATTGGCCGTGGTTATGGCGTTATTTGGTATTTTCTCCACTACGGCTTTAGCAGCGCTCAATATGACCATGAAACACTGGGCCCGGGTATCCAACCAAATAGAAATGAATACCATGTGCCGCATGGTCTGCAACACAATTGCCAAAGAACTGCGCCAAGCCATGCCGGACCAAGACCCCAGCCGGGCTGTTTACGCCAAGGACCGCTATGGCAACGAAACAACTCAGCTGACTTCCGTTCATGAACCGCGCCAAGTAGGGCAAACTACTGATTACATTACCTTTGCCGAGGCCAATCCCGCTACATTCCACCCCGCGGAAGCTAACTGGGATCCCGAGTCTCCGGACAAATACCGTATAGTCACTTATAAAATTGCTTCCCAGCAGTTAGTCCGCGAACAGACCAGCTATGACAGCGCTTCAGAATCTCACGTCGTCAGCGCCATTACCGCTGCGGCCGACAACGTTATCTTGGCCATTACTTGCAAAAGCGCGACCGTTTACGAAGTCAAAGTTACCTGCCAGCGCTTCGTCGGCTCCATTACTTACGAAGCCACCCTGGCCACTGACGTCATAGTGTTAGGCAAATAAGATGAGCGAAACAGAAAAAATATTTAAACAGCGTTCTGCCGCTCAGTCAGCACAGCGCCACCAAAATTTCACCGTCGCTATATTGGTGATAGCGGTAATCATTATGCTAGGCGTAAGCATCTGGCTCATCAATATGAGCATGAGCACCCAGCTAGAGCTGGAGAGCGACCCTAAACTCAACGTTCCTATCACCACCTCTACAGCTAAAATTGTCACGCGGAAAAAAGAATTTACCCGCACCCCAAGTCCCATACCTACGCACAAAGTCCGCCCTCCCAACACTAAGCCGCGCCAGCCCATGCCTCCCCCCACAGCTCCTTATAAGCTAGAGGAACCTACTGAGCTGCCGCCGGGAACTATTATAGAATAAAAACATTAAACGCCAGGCTAAAGTCTGGCGTTTAATGTTTAATACCGCAGATAAACGGGCTAATAGTAATTAATACCGCCTTCACGGAACAGCGCATAATTAAATAAAGAGATACAGCCAACCACCGCCGCCAAGCATAAGGATACAGCCGCAGCATATCCCATATCAAAACTCTCAAACGCTTTCTGGTAAATATAATAAGCTAAAGTAAGCGTTCCGCTGCGCGGGCCTCCACCGGTGATAATATATATCTCCGTAAATACTTTCACAGCAGAGATGCAGGACAGCAAAGAGCATAAGGCTATACTTGGCTTAAGCAAAGGCAGCGTAACCTTGGTGAGTATCTGCCAAGGCGAAGCGCCATCCAGACAAGCCGCCTCAGCGTATTCCGGCAAAATGGACTGCAGACCCGCCATGTACAGGATCATATAATAGCCCAGTCCCTGCCAAAACGTCACCAGCATTACGGAAAACATTGCCCAGCGCGGTTCTGTAAGCCACGGAAGGGCATTTCCGCCCACACTGGACCACAGAGCATTAAAAGCTCCGTCGGAGCGCAGAACCCAGCGCCAGATTATGCCAGCGCAAACCGAAGAAGTGATCGCGGGCAAATACAGGGCCGTGCGCCAAAATTTTACTCCCGCTCCGCCTCCGCTCAGAGCTAAAGCTACCAAGATCGCTGCAAACTGCAGCACTGGCACTATTAGCAAATAGGTCACTGAATGGCGCAGCGCCAGCCAAAAATAACGGTCCTGACCAACACGCTGAAAGTTTTCCCACCCACACCAGCGCGGAGGCTGCAAGAGACCTTCGGGCGTATAGCGCAGCAGGCTAAAATCGCAAAAAGCTAACCCTGCTCCGCATATAATCGGATAAAAGGTGAAGATAGATAAAAGCAGCAAAGCCGGAGACATAAAGAGCCAGGCTGCCCAAGATGTGCGCCGCTGAGCCGTTTTATTTCCGGCTCCTGCCATCGGCCCGGCCTCCCTCTGTTTTGCTTTCCTTTAAAAGCTCAGTGTACTTGGCTTTGCGCCCCCTCGCCAGCTGTACTGGATAATGCGCGGCATTAATCGCCATCTTCTCTTGCAAAGCCGAAGACATATCTATATCTAGACGCACCGCCAAAGACAGCAGATAGGAAAAGACATCAGACATTTCCTGAGCGAATTCGGGCAAGTGACCGGCCTTAATCTGACTTTCTAATTCCTGCGTCTCCTTAAAACGGCAAAGTTCCAAAAGCTCAGCCGCTTCAATAGCCAGCGCTATGCACAAATCCTTGGGATTGTGGAACTGCTCCCAATCGCGCTCATCGCGAAACCTGCGCACACGCTCTTTCAGCTCCCCGAGCGTAGTAAAACTATCAGCAAGCTTAGATTCCGATCCATCCATATCAACTTCCTTCATTATCTATCTTTAGCATCTGCCCTTATCAGCGAATTCCATTGTTTTTCAGCGCCATTTAGAGCTTCTTGAGGCGCACTCTGACCGTAAAACGCAGTCTCGACAGCTTCTTTAACAATCTTCTCCAAATCAGGGGCGCTCTGCAGGCCTAAGGCAAAATCCCTGGCTCTAGGCAGCTGTTCCAGCGAATAGCGCAGAGCTTTCAGGCGCAAAGCATCATCGCCACGCTCACCCAGCAGCTCCTGTTCACTTACGATCACCGACGGCAGAAGAGGCACTTCGCGCACTAGTCCCAGCTGATTGGGCTTGTTGGTCAAAAAAAGAGCTAGCTGAATGGCAAGTTGGCGCTTTGTACTGGAACGCGGCACCACAAAATTCATTAGGGCAGCGGGAATTTCGCCGCTAGCACCAACGGGCAGCAAACCGATGTCTGTTTGGGCATAGACCTGAGGAGCGTCAGCCTCGATATTCAGCAAAAGCTGCGGTCCAGCTTCCAGCAAGGCTAATTTGCCCTGTTTATAGCGATCTATAGCTCCCTGATAGCCTTCTATCAGCGTTTCTTCCGGTATAAGCCCCCGCTGGCGCAGCCCAGCATACCAAGCTAACCGCTGCCGCCCCAACTCGGTATTAAAAGCGGCTTTCCCAGTATTTTCATCGTATATGCGCACCCCCGCCATCTGCCAGTCGTCCAGCAAACGAATGACCGGTTCATAGCCATAAGCAGAAGTATGGCGGCGCACTCGATCGGCAACATCAGCAACTTCAGCCCATGTGCGCGGAGGGCGAGGCGATGTCCAGCCGGCTTGGGTTAAAAGTTCGCGATTGTAAATCAGCACCCGAGTCGAAATATACCAAGGAACAGCATACGTACCGCGCCGATAAGCGGCAGCCTGCCAGAGATTGGGCCAATACTGCGCTCTTATCTCGGAAGGCACGTATTCTTGCAAATCTACCAGAGCGCCGCTGTGGGCTAAGCGCAAAGCCGTTCCCGTGGTCAAATTAACCACATCGGGAGGCACATTTCCGGCGATACAAGCCATTAATTTAGGCAATATTGCCGCCTGAGGCAAATCCAGCCACAAAACCCGCACACCAGGGTGATGGCGTTCAAACTCTCCCAAAACGCCCTCAAAATAAGGTACGAACTTGGGCTTCATGGCGATTGTCCACAGTTCTAAAACGGTTTCACCTTCCTTTACAGAAGGAGAACAGGCATTTAGGGCTAGAAACAGCAACGGGAACCATAGACTCAGCCAAACCCGCCGCATCCGCTTAACCTCAGTCAGCAAAAGGAGAATCGACTATTTCAGCGCCGTCATCAGCTGGTTCTGCATTATCCGTAGCGGCTGGCTCTTCTTCCACTCCCTCTGCCCCAGAAACATCTGCAGTATTTTCAGTAGCTGCCGCAGGCTGCGGCGCGAGGCGCTGCACCGCTTCCTTGGCTTCTTTATAATTAGGATCGCCTTCTAAGGCTTTTTTATAAGAGATCAGCGCTTCGTCTTTTCTGCCCAATTTTTCCAAAGCCTTAGCGCGCAGCAAATAAGCCTCGCTGAGGTCTTTATTATCACCTATGGCCTGCAAGGCTAATTTCTCAGCTTTGTCAGCATGGCCATTCGCCCACATCTGCCGCGCTACCGCTAGATGAGCAATGTCTTTGCGCAAAGTCTGCTGGCGCACGCGATCCAGATTAGTCATTCCCTCCGCTTTGCTGCCAACCTCTAGCTGCAAATCAGCTAAGCTATAGCGGTAAAGCGGATTTTCAGGTTCATAACGCAGCGCATCTTTTAATCCTTGCATGGCGCGGACGCGATCGCCTTTAGCATACATTAAGCTTCCTAAATTGTAATGCGCTTTAGCCATATCCGGCTGAGCCCGCACCGCATTGCGCCAATCACGCTCGGCCTGAGCAAAATCGCTCTGCAGATAGGCCAGCAAACCTGCGAAATAATAAGATTCCGCTTTGCCTCCCTTGACTTTGCCCAGCGCGGCCACAATGTCTTTAATTTTATCGTACTGCTTGGTCGCCAAATATACGTTGGCTAACATCCCCCAGCCCCCGATAAATTCCTTATTGATTTCAGTCAGCCGTTTTAAGCGTTTTTCCGCATTGGCATAATCACCCTTACTTAAATGGCAGATACCTGCCAAATATAGCGCATCTGGATAATTAGGAGCTTTTTTCAAAACATCGGTCAGGGCTGTCAGCGCATCATCCCAGCGTTCATTAGACGCCATAGTGCGCGCCCGCTTATAGCCTTGCTCAGCAGCTACATTGTACTGAGCCTCAGCGGGAGAAAAGGTACCCGCTAAACAGCAAGCTAAAGCCATAGCCACTCCCCATTTGCGCAAATTCCAGCTCATATCCGCCTCCTGTAACTGCCTGCTTTAATAATTTAGCTAACTGCCGCATTGACCATTTTATCATTGTTAGCTACAAAAACGACTACGCGCAGCTCGTCCCTATACGCGATAATTTCACTGCTGGTAGCAACAGAACTGCGTCCATTCAATTCCAGACGCGTTTTCAGGGCTTCCAGGCAGCTATTCAGGTTCTCCGCCTCTAGCATAAGATGCTCGTCATCGATAAAGGCATTGACGCCTTCGACTAAACGGGTTCTAAATTCATCGCGCATGATCTCCACTAACATCTCAATCTCTTGAACTGTCAGAGAAGCTACATCGCGCTCTACGACTAAACATTCTACTGCTTCAATCAGACCATCCCAATATTCAGCAAAAGTCATGGGGTGCATCTTTTCTAAGACAGAGCGATCCACATCAAACATACAGTCCGTTAGATCATCGTCCGAATTTTTAGGCTCCATTGGCTCACTTAGACTAACCGCTGGCAAAGCATCCGAAGAATCTGGGTCTAAACTGGCCGCACTACGCCAAGCTACACTGCGCCGCCCCTTGTCGGCCCGGTAAATTTTTAATTGCCGTTCAGAAGCATGATTGAACAAATCAAAGGCCTGATAAGCCTGACGCAATTCCTTAATGAATTCTCGCAGCTGAGAAGTGCTCAGCCGCTTGCGCATATAGAATTCCAAGACCATCACCGTGTCGCCATCTACTAAACGTACCGAGCCAATACTAGGATGCAAAACCAGTAAAGAGGTAAGCATGCGCACGGCTTCCGGCGCTCTCTGGCAAGTAACTTCGTACTTTTCTAAATTAGCTGGCATATTGATGGAATCTCGTTTCTCTGACCACAGTGACCTTTATCTGTCCAGGGTACTGCAGTTCTTCTTCAATACGGGCCGCAATTTGATTGGCCAAACGGGTAGCCCGCAAATCATCGACAATCTCAGGACGCACCAAAATGCGGATTTCCCGCCCTGCCTGCACGGCAAAGGCCTGTTCGACCCCTTCAAATGAAGCCGCGACTTTTTCCAGTTTTTCGATGCGCTTAACATAAGTTTCTACGTTTTCTCGACGCGCTCCAGGGCGGGCTGCCGACACGGCATCCGCCGCCTGCACCAGCATGGATTCTATGGTCAGCATCTCCACATCTTCATGATGCGCTTCAACGCAATGCACCACGGCAGGCAGTTCCCCGTATTTTTCACACAGACGCGCACCTATAGTAGCATGTGCGCCTTCAATTTCAGAAGTTGCCGCCTTACCTATATCGTGAAGCAAACCCGCGCGGGCGGCTACTTGCACATCAGCCCCCAACTCCGCCGCCATGTGAGCGCAAAGGAAAGACACCTCCAAAGAATGGCTCAGCACATTCTGCCCGTAAGAAGTACGGAAGCGCAGACGGCCTAACAATTTAATGAGTTCGGGATGCAGGCCGGTAACGCCGACCGCCACAGCGGCACTGCTACCCGCCTGAACAATGCTTTCTTCCAATTCACGGCGGGAAACGCCGACCATTTCCTCAATCTTGGTAGGATGGATACGCCCATCAGAGACCAGTTTTTCTAAAGCCATACGCGCAACTTCGCGGCGGATGGGATCAAATCCGGATAAGATAACCGCTTCTGGGGTGTCATCGATAATGAGGTCTATGCCGGTAAGATTTTCCAGCATACGAATATTACGGCCTTCGCGCCCTATAATGCGTCCTTTCATCTCATCCGAAGGCAAGTTGACCACGGAAATAGTGGATTCCATAACTTGTTCTGAGGCCCAGCGCTGAATAGCTAAAGTTATGATATTGCGAGCCCGGCGATCCGCCTCTTCTTTCGCGCGCTGTTCCGTCTCGCGGATGCGGCGTGCCAGTGCCAATTGGCTGTCACGCTCCACCTGAGCAAACAGTTCAGCTTTAGCTTCGCTGGTCGTCAGCTGAGCATTGCGCTCTAGAGCTACGCGCAGCAGAGATTCTGACTGCGACACTTCAGCCTGACGTTTAGCCAATGTTTCTTCTAAAACGTCCAAGCGTTTTTCCTGAGCGGTCAAACGCTGCTCCTGATTCGTTATCCACTGTTCTCTAGTTGTAAGCTGCTGATCCTTGCTGGCCAGCGCTTCTTCGCGCTGGGTAAGCCGTTTATCTTCGATCTGCTGTTTAGCGCGAGTTTCTTCGCGCTCACGGTCCAGATCAGATCTGAGTTTTTCTATCTCGCTGCGAGCTTCCAAAAGCCGTTCCTTCTTAAGAGTCTCGGCTTCTTTTTCACTCTGAACACGTATATTCTCAGCCGTTTCGCGAGCGGCCTGTTGTTTGCGTAATTCTACTTGAAAACCAGCAAAATAACCGACACAAAGGAGCAGCAGACTTGCCATAACCGCCACCAGATGGGAAGTAACCATGGTAAATCAACTCCTCAAATTACATCAGGCGAAAGCTTCACCGCTGATGCATATATATAAAAATCCTATAGCCCTTCAGTTACAAAACTTCAGTTACATAGAATAGCAGTACAGTTTATTGTAACAAGCAGAAGGTTGCTAAGTCAAGAGGTCATTTTGCTTATAACACTATTTACCCGCATTTTACTCGAATCATTCCTGCGCTAAGTCTGCTATATGGCGATAAGGCTGCAGAACCTGTTTGGCACAGGAAACCGAGAAACCTCGATTCACTAAATAACGAAATAATTTTTCCGAATCATTGGCGCTATGCCAGCGTCGCTGCACAATGCGTTCAGCCCGCTCTATATCGCTATCAAAGCTATCCTCAGGATATTCCTCGCTGTATTTTTCTAAAACCTGCAGCCAAGTTTCTCCGCTTATGTGGTGTTTCTTCTGAAGCTCAAACTCAACGCGTTTGGAACTCCAGCCCTGACGAAGCTTTGAGCGTACAAACATAACTCCAAACCTTACATCGCTGAGCAGGCCATCGCTTTGCAACTGTTCAACTAAATTGTCAGCCACAGAAACTGGACAGCCGCGCTGCACCAACTTGCAGTACAACTCATAAACAGAATGTTCGCGTTTCTCCAGGATCTGATAGGCCCGCTCACGGTAATATGCCGGGCTGGAAACAGGCATTATCCCTCCGTCGGGTCAGCAGCTTGCTCCGGCGCAGCCTGCCCCTGCGCTAAGCCCAAAGCTTCGCGAACCCGTCGATCGATCTCGTCAGCGATCTCCGGGTGTTCTTCCAAAGTCGTGCGCGAATTATCTCGCCCCTGTCCCAAACGGTTACCTGCAAAGGAAAACCAAGTGCCTGATTTCTCGACTACGCCTGTTTCTACGCCTATATCTAACAGACTGCCTTCGCGGGAAATACCTTTGCCGAACAGTATATCAAATTCAGCTGTTTTGAACGGGGGGGCCAATTTATTCTTCACTATTTTAGCTTTGACGCGGTTACCCACATTTTCGGAACCTGATTTTAACGAATCTTGGCGGCGGACTTCTATGCGTACAGAAGCATAAAATTTCATAGCCCGACCGCCTGGGGTTGTCTCTGGGTTGCCGAACATAACCCCTATTTTTTCGCGGATTTGATTGATGAAAATTACCGCGGTGTTAGTTTTAGAAATTACCGCCGTAAGCTTGCGCAGCGCCTGCGACATTAAACGGGCCTGCAGACCCATGTGGGAATCTCCCATTTCTCCTTCAATTTCAGCTTTAGGAACCATAGCGGCTACAGAGTCCACCACGACGACATCTACCGCATTGGAGCGCACTAACATCTCCACGATTTCCAGCCCTTGTTCACCAGTATCGGGCTGGGAAACGAATAAGTCGTCGATTTGCACCCCAAGATTGCGGGCATAATTTGGGTCTAAAGCGTGCTCCACATCGATAAAAGCCGCAATGCCCCCTAATTTTTGGGCTTCAGCGATGACCTGCAAAGCCAAAGTCGTTTTACCGGAAGACTCAGGCCCATAAATTTCGCTGACCCTCCCCCGGGGAATGCCGCCAATACCTAAAGCCATGTCTATTGCCAATGAACCTGTAGGGATAACATCGACCTCAAAACGGGCTCCTGCCTCCCCTAATTTCATAATTGAGCCTTTGCCAAACGATTTCTCAATTTGACCTATAGCACTTTCCAACGCTTTCATTTTATCCATATGACCACACCTCAAACAAAAAGGTTATGCCAGCTGGCTCTCTCACTTTGCCACGTTCCCCAATTATTGGCAACAGACAACCGTATATATAACAAGTTAATTAATCATTAACAGCTAGTAAATTTTACGCAATTATATACTTTATGGGAAGCTGAAGAGTTCGCATGTTAGCAGACTGCCAACTAAACGGCATTAGCAGAACTCGCACTCTATGTATTCGCTTAGAGAACAAATGTTCACCTAAGCGCTTATGTATAATACACAAAAACGCCGCTTCTGTCTAGAGCAACGCGGCGTTTTTGCCATCAATATCAGCTAAAAGTTATGTAACAGTCAAATATGCTTAGTGCTGCGTTTTGCGGCACGTTAATATGTAAGCGCCAAACCTATGTTTGACGCTTACATATTATTGCGGTAAAGAAAGTACGATATTCTTGACGTCATCCTTAATCTGATTCATGCCTTCAAAACGCATTCCAGGGGTAACAGCTACCGGTTCGTCATCGGGATTGATGCGACTGACTACGGGCGGGCGCCCTCCTTCTACATTAGCAAAGGATACGTCACACTGTAAAACTCCTGCGGCCAGTTTATAGACAATGCAATAATCATCATAGGGGTTGCAGGGCAAATTACGCCCCCAAGCATCTTTCAAGCGTTCGGTAAGCTCCATAACCGACATGGGTTTATTCTCCGCTTCCATAATGAGACGGATAACCTCTACCACTGGAGTGTTATTACTTACACCGCGCAAACCGGTTCCTACCACTTTAAGCCTCCTCAGCAGACCTGCCTGTATCTGCGGCAGCGCCTAAGTTATAAATAACATAAAAGAATTGAGTTCTAGTATTTTCAAGTTAGTCCTGTTTTGCTCGTTTTTACTCTACAGACCAGCTTAAAAGCAAACAGAGCATCTTTGCAGATGCTCTGTTTTGGCGGGAGCGACGGGATTTGAACCCGCGACCTCCGGCGTGACAGGCCAGCGCCCTAAACCACTAGGCCACGCCCCCACCTAACGCCGACGGTTTTCACCGCCAGCGGTCACTTGTTCCTTTAACGGAGATGGTGCCGCAGACCAGGGTTGAACTGGTGACCCTGCAATTTTCAGTCGCATGCTCTACCAACTGAGCTACCGCGGCAAAAAAATTCCCGCCGCCAAGGACGGGAATTTGGCGGGAGCGACGGGATTTGAACCCGCGACCTCCGGCGTGACAGGCCAGCGCCCTAAACCACTAGGCCACGCCCCCACCTAACGCCGACGGTTTTCACCGCCAGCGGTCACTTGTTCCTTTAACGGAGATGGTGCCGCAGACCAGGGTTGAACTGGTGACCCTGCAATTTTCAGTCGCATGCTCTACCAACTGAGCTACCGCGGCAGATGCTTGGCGGGAGCGACGGGATTTGAACCCGCGACCTCCGGCGTGACAGGCCAGCGCCCTAAACCACTAGGCCACGCCCCCACTTAAGCAAATATATTCTCCTGGTGGGCGGAACAGGACTCGAACCTGAGACCCCCTGCATGTGACGCAGGTGCTCTACCAACTGAGCTACCCGCCCTCGGAACGGTGATATTATACGAATTCAGCTTGTTTGTGTCAAGAGGTAAATAAATTATTTACTTAGTGTTTACAACATTCTAATCTAATCGAACGCTCCAAAAAGACTCAGAGCGGCTAGCGCGGCAGTTTCTACACGCAGAATACGGGTTCCCAGCCCAGCTTTTTGCACTCCACACTCTTGAGCTAAAGCTGCTTCGCTCTGAGAAAAACCGCCCTCTGGTCCCACAAACAGCGACCAGACATCACTGCTAGCAATCTCCGCCTGCTTTAGCTTAACAGCACCGGGCAGAAAAATCACCGCCCGTCCCGGGGCACAGCGCACAGCCTCACCAAAGCTCAGCGGCTCAGCTACTGCAGGAACCAGCACACGGCCCGACTGCGCTGCGGCACTTTCGGCCAAACGCTGCCAGCGCTCCAAGCGCTCGCGGCCCACCGAACGCATTACCGTAAAGTCTGTCAGCATAGGCACTATTCGCGCCACGCCCAGTTCCGTGGCCTTTTCTACCGCCCAATCAAAGCGCTCGCCTTTCACTGCTGCCAAATATAGGTTAAGCTGACGCGGAAGTTCCACCTGCGGCCAGCGCCGCTCTTGTACTGTTCCCCACGCCCGGCGCTCCTGTGCGCTCCAGTGCAGCAGCGCTAAGCACTCTACGCCTGTACCGTCAAAAGCCAGGAACTCCTGAGCGTCTCTGAGCCGCATAACCCGCATTAGATGATTAGTCACACTGTCGGAAAGAGTGAACTCTCCAGCTTCAGGCAGAGGATCAGCAATATAAACCCTGGTCAATCTCACTGCCTAACCATCCGCAAACTGACCCATTCATCTTCGGCAATTTCTTTTTCCAGAACAAATCCCTGGCCATGCAAGGCCCCTAGTACTTCATTCCGTCTAAAATCTATAATGCCGCTGACAATCAAACGCCCCCCCTTGGCCACCGCGCGGGCATACTCTTCCGCCAAGGCGACATGCACAGCTGCAACTATATTGGCCAGCACCAAATCGTATTCGCCTTCTGGTACACCATCATATTCCTGTACCGCAATTTTCTCCGTTTCACCATTGCGCCCAACATTTTCTTGAGCTGTGCGCACGGCTACGGAATCATTGTCTGACGCCAATACATGATCAGCCCCTAATTTAGCGGCCGCAATCGCTAAAATTCCCGATCCTGTGCCTACGTCTAAAACTTGAGAAACTTTATTTTCCAAAAGATACTCTTCCAGCAGCAAAAGGCAGCTAGAAGTACTGCCATGCAGCCCCGTGCCAAAAGCCATGCCCGGGTCCATTAGGATAACATGCTGCCCCGGTTTCGCCTGGTACTCTTCCCACGATGGGCAAATTACCAGCGTTTTTCCCCAAGGGCGAACATGGTAATCCTGTTTCCAGCAATTCGCCCAATCCTCATCCTTGACAGAACTGCGAACATCAACAGATATCCCCAAGGGTAAAAGCGCATCTTTAAGCGAAGCCAGGCGAATTTCCCAGCCCGATTCGCAGGGAAGATAGCACACCCACACCAGCTGCGGATCATCGCTCTCCACGACCCATCCACTGAAACGCCGCTCGATCAGCATATCGTAAAGCATATCTTCCTGATCAGGCCGGGCGGTCAGGGCAATGGCCAGCCAATTAAGGCTTTGCGTGTTATCTTCCAAAAATGGCGTTTTTGAGTTTTTCAAACCAGCCTCCACCTTTTTCCTCAGCTTCCTGCGATCCCGCTTCTGCGAATTCTTTCAGCAGCTCTTTTTGTTTATTATTGAGTTTAGTAGGTACCATCACAGCTACAAAGACATACAAATCTCCAGACCCCTTGCGGCCTAGTTTGGGCATACCCTTACCTTTTAGACGGAATTTGCTGCCTGTCTGCGTACCGGCCGGAACTTTAATCTGCTCGGTAGTGCCATCGATGAGATCCATTTCCACATCGGCGCCCAAAGCAGCCTGGGTAAAGGTCAGCTTGCGCCAGGCAATTAAATCATCACCATCGCGATCAAAGCCGCTTCCCTCTGCATTTACGCGCACCACAACCAACAAATCGCCGGAAGGCCCTCCCAGCTGCCCAGGTTCCCCTTTTCCGCCCACGCGCAGAGTTGTCCCATCGTCAATTCCCGCAGGAATGCTCACTTCCAGGTGTTTTTCGTTTTCGACAATTCCCTGGCCATGGCATTCAGGGCAAGGTTTCTTCACATTTTTTCCTACGCCGCGGCAAGCCGAACAAGTGACCGTCTGCACCACCGTACCGAAGCCGATATTGATCTGACGGTTGACCTGCCCCGTGCCATGGCACTGGGCACAGGTTTCCACCCCATCAGGTTCTGTGCTCAGCTTGCCCTGACAGGTTAAGCACACCTCTTCCACGCTGTACTTAACTTCACGCTTAACGCCGGTAAAGGCATCGGACAGTGAGATTTCCAGCATAACCCGGATATCGCGCCCCCGCGTAGGACGAGGCCCGCGGGAAGAAGCACCGCCGCCAAAGAAACTGTCGAATATATCTCCAAAGGGAAATCCGCCAAAGCCGCCCATATCAGATCCGCCCATATCGCCATTCTGACCGGGAGCAGCGCCGAAGCGATCATAATAGCTGCGCTTATCTGGGTCACTGAGCACTCCATATGCTTCATTGATAGCGCCCATCTTCTTTTCAGCCTGAGCCTTATCGGGAGCTACATCGGGATGATTTTCTCTTACTAAACGCTTATAAGCCTTTTTGATATCGGCCTGACTGGCCTCGCGCGATACGCCTAAAACTTCATAATAATCAGCCATAGCTAATCGCAACTCCTATATACTGCATTATTGAATTATCAATGCCCAATAGTTATGGTCGCTGACATTGATAATATCGCTCATCTACAATTTCCGATACGTTCATGTCAGCGTACAAAACAGCATACAACATATGCTAGTTCTCAATACCCCCATGTCATTTAGTCTAGATTTGCTGACATGGGAGAGGTTGACTCATGTACAATTTTCGCTACGTTCCTAACCGCGTACACGTTGCACATAACACACGCTAAACCTCGATTATCCGTAACTGTCAAATACGCTTAGTACTGTGTTTTGCGACACGTTAACGTTTGCGTTGCAGCTAATTTAATGGTCAAGTTAACATCCAATTCTCCTACAGCTTTGGGCTTAACCTTCTGCCTTATAACGCCAAAAAAGTGCTTACCGCACGAAGCAGGCAGGCACTTTTTTATATATTCAGGCCGCCTTGCACCAAGCAGGGCGCACGGCTGAATTATTCGTTAAACCAGCTGAACAGTTCTTCATCTCCAGGTTCATCGACACTGCTAGTGATGGTGCCGGCCTCTTTCTGACCTCCAGCCTGAGCAGCACCGCCTGCGGGAACGTGACCAGTTTCCAAAGCATAGTAGGCATCGGTAGAGACAGAGAATAACAAATCGGAAAGAGATTTGGTATCCTTTTTAATTTTATCGACGTCCAAACTCTGCAAAGACATGCGCAGTTTATCAATAGCTGAACGCAGCTGATGCTGCTGTTCAACGCTGATCTTTTCTCCCAAATCGCGCATGGTCTTTTCCGCAGTATCGAGCTCGATATTAGCTTTATTGCGGGCTGTCGATTCTTCACGGCGGCGGCTGTCTTCTTCAGCATATACGGCAGCTTCTTTAACCATGTTGTCCACTTCGTCGCGAGACAGGTTAGTAGAGGACTGGATGACAATCTTCTGTTTATTGCCAGTCGCCATATCTTTAGCCGAAACGTTGACAATGCCGTTGGCGTCGATATCAAATGTAACTTCGATCTGAGGCACACCGCGCGGTGCGGGAGGAATGTTGCGCAGCTCAAAGCGGCCCAGCGATTTGTTGTGCGCCGCTAAATCGCGCTCACCCTGCAAGCAGTGGACTTCTACGACAGACTGGCCGTCAGCAGCCGTAGTAAAGATACGCGTTTTCGAGCACGGTATCTGACTGTTGCGCTCAATCAGCTTAGTAAATACGCCGCCGACAGTTTCAATACCCAAAGACAGAGAGGTAACGTCGAGCAGCACCATGTCTTTTACTTCACCAGCCAGCACAGCGCCCTGCAAAGCGGCCCCCATGGAAACTACTTTGTCGGGGTCCAAGTCGCGGGAAGGCTCGTTGCCGAAAAGATGGCGAACTTTGTCTTGGATTGCGGGCATACGCGTAGAACCGCCGACTAGCAAAACCTTATTAATCTGGTGCTTTTGCAAGCCTGAATCCGTTAAAGCCTGTAAAGCAGGCCCTTCGCATCTATCTACCAAGTCAGACGTCAGTTCCTGGAATTTGGCACGGGTTAACTCCAAATCCAAGTGCTTAGGCCCGGTAGCGTCAGCAGCGATAAAAGGCAAATTGATGCGCGTAGAAGTCTCTGTAGAAAGGCGAATCTTACCATTCTCAGCTGCTTCTTTCAAACGCTGCATCGCCAAACGGTCCGTGCGCAAGTCAATGCCGTGCAGCCGTTTAAACTCTTCAGCCAGCCAGTCGATAATGCGCTGGTCCCAGTCATCACCGCCCAAATGTGAGTCACCAGCGGTTGATTTAACTTCGACTACACCGCCGCCCAATTCTACGATGGAGACGTCGAATGTTCCACCTCCTAAGTCCCAAACCAGCACTACTTCATTGGTATCTTCATTATTGAGACCGTAGGCTAAACACGAAGCTGTAGGCTCGTTGATAATGCGCAGGACTTCTAAACCAGCGATAGCGCCAGCGTCTTTAGTAGCCTGGCGTTCAGAGTCGGAAAAATATGCGGGTACAGTAATAACGGCTTTTTCAATGGGGAAGCCCAAATAAGCTTCAGCGTCGGCTTTAACTTTCTGCAGAATCATAGCCGAGATTTCCTGAGGGCTATAAGTTTTATCGTCGATAGAGACTTTATGGTCGCTTCCCATATAGCGCTTAATCGAACTTACGGTACGATCAGGATTAGAAACAGCCTGACGTTTAGCCACAGCGCCGACTAAGCGTTCGCCGGTTTTAGAAAAACCTACAACTGACGGGAACAGAAAATCTCCTTCTGCACTGGGGATAACAACAGGGCTGCCACCCTCAACAATGGATACTACAGAGTTAGTAGTACCAAGGTCTATTCCAACGATCTTTCCGTTCATGCCGTTTCTAACCTCCGCACGGAATATAGCTTTGCGAAAATACAGCGACGCTGAGCAGCACCGCAACGATAACTAAACATAACAGTTTATAAAAGTTACTTGCACAGTTACTTGCAAATTTTGGTACGTAATCTTCGCTTTTTCAAAAGTAATTCCTGTTTAAAATAGACACTACTGTACGTTATTTTACAGGACAGGCCACCTGAACCATCGTAGCCCGCAACAGCTTATCATTGAGCAAATAACCACGGCGCAGGTCTGTAACTACGTAATCTTCTGGCACCTCATCGGTGGGTACCTGACCCATAGCCTGATGCAGATTGGGATTGAAAAGCTGCCCCTTGGCTTCAATAGGCTGCAGACCTTCGGTCATACAGGCATCGAGAAGCTGCTTATGAATATTGCTCAGTCCTTCTACGACGGAAGCGACATCGACAAAGGACGATGAGGCCGACAAAGCGCTGTCAAAGCTATCCAGAATCGGCAGAAGTTTATTAAACAAAGATTCCCGGGCTTTTTGCAGATGTATGGCTACATCTTTAGCTTGGCGCTGACGTATGTTGATCACATCCTGAGCGACTTTATCGTAACGCGCCTCAGCCTCTGCCAGCGATTCCCGCGTTTTTACCAGCAGCTCTTCCTTAATTTCCAGCTGTTTGCGCAGCATAAAACTTCCGGCCTCGTGGGCAGCTCCCCCTTCAGCTTCTGCGTCAGATCTCAGAGGCATCTGGCCGCTGGTAACCATCTGCATGAATTCGGAAGATTTATCGAGAACTACATCGCGCAGGCGTTTCTCATAACGATCGCGCATCTGAATATTCGCCTGCTGCTGTTTTTGCCAATTTTCGAGAAGGACCTGAGCGGCCATACGGTACAGCCCAACCAAATCGCTGGCCTGATAACCGGCTAATTCCAATTTTCTCAAGCGGGGCTTCATATATTCCAGGCTATCAACGGCATTAACGATATTACTCAGCTGTTCCAGCTCGGTCTGCATTTTTTTAGTTTCGTGAGCATCGCTCTGAGTTGCTGAAGGCGCAGCATTTGCCGGCTGAGCAGCACTGGGTTTACCCTGGTCGCTGGCTGCAGAAGATTCGGCGTCCTCGCCTTCCAAATGCAGAGGAGCTGCGAAACCGCCGACTATACAAGCCAAGGGATGCGATTCGTTGTTATTGCTTTCCGTAATAAGCGTCGGGGCCAGCAGATCGTCCGCTGCTCCGTCATCATCAGCCATACAGGGAGCACCTAATAATACGAAGCCGTCGTCGCCCGAAGGCACTGAAGGAGCCGCAGGAGCCGCTTCCACCGATGCGCCTGCCGAGTCAGGTGTCCCAGCAGATGCTTCTGCCGTAGAAGTGTCATCTTTAGCTGGCAGAGAATTAAGCGCAAGAGCAGAAGGCGTAGCTTCAGCCAGGCCGTTCTTCGGTAACTGTCTAGGCAGAGGAGCAGAAGCTGCGTTCAGCTCAGTGGCTTCCCCAACAGCACTGCCCGAAAAATGCGACTTATCTTCTGATCGCAAGCCGTTATCTGCGGACACGGGTTCAGCAGTTATCCCCGATATAGAATTGACAGGCACCGAAGCAGGGGCAGACGCCGCATGAGCTTCGGGATTGCCCTTAGCCGCATTCGCTGCTGCAGCTAAGCTAACGCTGTTATCCGAACTCATCCAAGAGGGCAGTTTAGGACGGGATTTCGTTTTGCCAATCTGTGAGTTTTCTGCCGGGCCAGCAACCGCGTCGCCAGAATTTACGCTTTCAATGGCAGACATTGCTTCCTGAGCAGTCAGCACTTGCTCTGCCTGCTGTTCTTGACTGGCACTATTGTGGCCGTTCTGATTTTTTGACATAACCGTTTCCTTCCGCTTTCATTCCGCGCCCCTGCGCTCTCGAGTGCTTTATATAGTTCGCTCTTAAACTAATATAAACCTACATGATACCATTTTTTCAAAGCAATTCAAGGGGAAAGAAAGTGTATATTATACTTACGCATGGCCGTGAAGGTGAGCCAGGATATTCACTATTAAACTAATCGCCAACTAGATGACATTACTCCTACATAAAATAGCGCAGAAAAACTTCATTAGATAAATCCCATCCCAACTGGGTAAAGCGAATCCTATTATCATCTATTTCTATAAAATCAGCCGGCACTTCCCTCCATAGGCCCAGCAAATCATGCACAGAGACAGGAAAGCGCTGGGCTAAATCTGCCAAATCGATCCCCTTAGCCGTGCGCATTCCCAGCATCATAGTCTCGCGCAGCCGCGATTCCCAACCTAAACGCTCCCCCGAAGTCACCGGAAAGCGCTCCTCTTCGATAGCTGCGATATACTCTCGAGGATCGCGCAAGCGGGCAAAACGCCAGCCATCTAAAAAAGATACCGCTCCGCACCCCACCCCCAAATATTCTCCATTAGCCCAATACACGCCATTATGCCGGCATTCGTATCCGGGAAGACACCAATTGGAAATCTCATAATGGCTATAGCCGTACTCCGTTAACAACTCGCGCAGAACCTGCTCTATCGCCTCAGCCTCATCTTCAGCAGGCAACTGCCAGCGGCCTTCTGCAAGACTGCGCTGCAGCGGTGTCCCCTCCTCCACGCTAAGAGCATAGGCCGAAATATGCTGAAGCCGCCATGATAAGACCTCTGCTAGAGTGTCTCTCATGCTCACAGCTGTCTGCTGCGGCAGACCGTACATCAAATCCACATTAACATTAGCAAATCCCGCAGCATACGCCAAGCGCACACTTTCGGCAGCAGTACGCCGATCGTGAATGCGGCCTAAAATTGCTAAAAGATCGTCGTCTAAAGATTGCACTCCCAGAGATAGACGGTTAATGCCAGCGGCAAGCATACCCGAAAGCGCTGAGGCGTCCAGGGTTCCAGGATTAGCCTCAATGCTGACTTCAATACCTTCATGCCAAACAAATTGCCTGCGGCAAGCCTCTAAAATTTCTGCCAGCCAGGCCGCAGGACAGAGGCTGGGCGTTCCTCCGCCTATATAAACAGAACGCAAAATATACGACTGGCCCGCCGTACTGCGGCACAAATCGTCCAGTAAAGCCCGATGATACCTGTGGCGGAATTCCCAGCCGGGGTCTGCGTAAGCGTTAAAATCACAGTAAGCACAGCGGCGGCGGCAAAAAGGTATGTGAATATAAAGAGCTATTTCACGATCAGCAGTCGTTTGATGGTCCAACGTCATTATTTTAGCAGGGCAATGTCATTTAGTTAAGGCTCGATGACATTGAAACGTTTAACTGCGGCTGGAATAACCACTGCGCCGGTAATCGCCGTAATCGTAATTAGAAGCATCTAGTTCGCCGTCGTGAGGTTTGCGTACCGTCACATTGCAATCTCCGGTAGAAAACATATAAATGAACTTATCGATGCGATTGACATCGCCATCGATCATATACACCATACCGGAAGCAAAATCGACAACGCGGGAACGCTTGCGGGAATCACATTCAGTCATGTTGGCTATAACCGTTTTGTTGTCGTGCAAAGCATCGGCAATAGCGTTCGTCATAACGTCGTCATCAGTAAAATCTTCCGCGTTAAATATAACGATTTCAATCTTAGAAGTTCTGCGTCTAGGTACAGCTGTCACGCCCCGGCGCACTTCGCTAACATTGCTGTGTACGTCGGTTACGTTAACCGCCGAATCCCCCAAGGAACTGCCATTAACGCGATACTCGTCAGTAGCGGAAAAGAAATTGCGCACTTTACTCCACCAATTCCCAGACACTGGAGCCTCCAAATGGAACTAAACTTTACGCGGGCGCGGCCCGAAAATCGCCGTCCCCACGCGTATCATAGTCGCACCTTCTTCTATCGCCGTCCCGTAATCACCGCTCATGCCCATGGATAATTCTCTCCCCTGCCAAAAAGGATATTGCTGCTTTAAAATATCATCTAAAAGGCAGCGCAAATGGCAAAAATGCGGACGGTTATCTTCCGCATTGTCCGCAGGAGGCGGCACGGTCATCAGGCCCCGCAAACGCAAATTCTTGGGCGGATCTTTGGCAACTTCATCTAATAAAGGCAAAATTTGCTCTGGGTCTAAGCCAGATTTACTGTCCTCCCCGCCTAAGCGCACCTGCAGTAGGCAATCTAAGGACACATTCCTAGCGCTGCAGCGCAGGTCTAAAGCTCGCAGCACGGCTAAGCTATCCAACGAATGGACCCAACTTGCATATTCTGCAGCTACTCCAGTTTTATTGCGCTGTAAATGTCCAATAAAATGCCAGCGCACCGGCGGCACTAGACCCACCTTGGCGCGGAGTTCCTGTATATAATTCTCACCAACATCCTGCAAGCCGCAATTAACAGCGGTTTTAATAATTTCAGCTGGCAGGGTCTTTGTAACTCCAATCAGCCTGACATCTTCCGAACAACGCCCGCACTTTGCACAAGCGCGGGCGATCTCGGCATGTACGCACTCAAGACGTTGGCGCAAGTCTCCTGGTTCTACCATTACGACCTCACCAATCGGCTTTTACAGCCAGTTCATCAAAGTTTCATCAGCGATCTCGTTCTGGGCTGCAGTGTTAGAAGCCACATGCCCTTCCATACCCATGCGGAACTCCGTGGGCTGATCGGCATGGCTGAAGCCTTCTTCTTTGGTAATAAGACCATCGTTGTACAGCTGCAGCATCGACTGAGTGAACGTCTGCATACCGTCATTGCTACCCTGCTGAATGAAGGGATAAATTTCATTGGTCTTACCTTCAAGGATCAGCGAGCTAATGGTCGGCGTATTGACCATAATTTCCGCAGCAGCTACACGGCCATTTCCATCGGCGCGCAATAAGAGCTTTTGCGACACGACGCCGCGCAAACTGCTGGACAAAAGCAGGCGGAACTGCCGCTGAATATCCCCAGAGAAGGTGTCAATAATACGGTCAACAGCCTGAACGGCATTAGGCGTGTGCAGCGTTGACAGCACCAAGTGACCGGTTTCCGCAGCGGTTACTGCGGTCATCATCGTTTCAGCGTCGCGCATCTCACCGACCATAATTACGTTGGGGTCCTGACGCAGGGACATGCGCAGAGCTTCCACGAAACTAGGCGTATCTAAACCGACTTCGCGCTGGGTAATAATCGACATTTTGTCTTTGTGGAAGAATTCGATCGGGTCTTCAATGGTGACCACATGGCATTTGCGGTTCTCGTTGATATAATCCAGCATCGCTGCCAAAGTCGTAGATTTACCGCTGCCAGCAGGTCCGGTAACCAAAATAATACCGTTGTTGGACATAGCCAGCTTTTTGAGTACTTCGGGAAGCCCCAAAGTGTCCAAAGTAGCGATATCGCTACGAAGCATACGGAAAGCTGCGCTTACATTGCCGCGTTCCATAAAGGCATTAACGCGATAGCGAGCGCCGTCGCAGGCGTAAGCGAAGTCCACTTCACGCCCACACAGCAACTGTTTGCGCTGGGACTTGGACATAGCCGAAAATACCAAGGCTTTAGCATCGTCTGACGTCAAAGCGGCCTGACCGACCGGAACCAATTCGCCATGCAGACGCACCATAGGAGGCACACCTACTTTAATGTGCAGGTCTGACGCATTATTCTGAACGACAACGCCCAGTACATCAGAAAGCTCATATCCCAAATCTTCAGAAGTCGCGGGGATAGCGACATCAGCATCGGTCACTATTATCCCGGTAGGAGCCATATCGACCGGGCCGGCTGCCGGAGCGGCCTGAACAACTATGGGCTGTGAAGGCGCTATAGGAGCAGCACCAGCACTAAAGTTTACAGATTTAGATTTATCATCCAGCTGCTCCACCAAGCGCAGGGCCATGCGCACAGTTTCCATCTGGCTGAGGACCTGAGCTTCAGCTTCTTCCGCTTTTTCAGTGACCGCTGAAAAACGGGGGTCCAAACGCGCCATTTGCTCTTCAATGTTCTTAAGCTGATCGGTTAAACGCGATTCAAACTCGGCGCTAAGCTCTTCCAGCTTATGAACAGTTTCCAGAGCAGCCTTAGCTTTTTCACTAAGCTCCCCAGAGCCTTCGAGAGAATCCTTCAGGCTCTGCACTGTCTGGCGCAGCTCTTCTAAGCTTTCTTCGGTAGCTCCCTTTTGCAATTCGGCGCATTCTGTGCGCAGGCTGTCCATTTCACCGCGCAGGGTCTCATACACAGAATCCACCTGCTGGCGCAAGGACTGCTGATTCGTATCAGCTCTCTGCTCGATTTCCTCAATTTTTTCCAAAGTGTTGAGATTAATCTCATCGAACTCTTCTTTTTTAACAAAGGAAGCGCACTGCTCCAGATCGCCTTTTACAGCTTCTATGCGCTCGGCAACACTGCCCTGTAAAGTTTCCAGCTTATCGCCCAGTTCCCGGCCAGAAGTACCGACCGTCTCAATTTCTCTGCGCACTACTTCAATATCGCTGGCGCGCTCCTGCAGCGATGCTGCGGCCTCGTTAACCTTAGCTTCAAGGGCGGCAATAGCGCCTTCAACCCTCGCCAAATCTTCAGCAGACGCACCTTCGGATATTTCGCCAATATCATCATTAAGCTGCTCCACGCGGGCGCGCAGAGTCGTAATATCCTTTGACTGAACAGAGGCTGTCATGTTCATGTCATCTAATTCACCCTCCAGAGCCTCCATGCGCTCTTCGAGAGTCATATTCTCGTTGCTGATATTTTCTTTGGAATTTCTGGGACGCGACATTCTGGCCACAGCTATCAATCCACCCTTTAATAAGAATTATATAAGTTTCGTCTAAATTGCGCTCATACCTGCCAATTAGCCCAGCAATCAAAGCTACTTGCGGAAACACCGACTAATTCGGTGTTTCCGCAACGGTCCTCTTGACAGCGCTTAGCAATACGTTAGCATATGCAAATAAGCTCATCTTAATATCAAGTCACTGTTAGATTCTTCCACCAATTTAACGTACCCCCTCTGTCGCATTAGCGACTTCTCCCCCTCCCATCCTTTAGGGGGAGTCAGATAGTTCGCTAGTTAGCTGATCGCTAACTAAATGATATTACGTCTAGGGGGAGTCATAATGTGCCAATGCCAATGAACGCTTGACAGTTTAGAGGAAGCGCAGATATTGTTAAATAAGCATAATGGTATTACTCAGCGCTTCCTTACGCCAAAGGACCAATAACCTGCTCTACAGCCCGCTGCAAGGCACCGCTGGAGATAATCTGCTGAGCGGCCTTAATATCTGGATGCGGCGAGCGGTCACCTTCCAAAGGCGGCACAGCTTCGCGCACAGCTGCATAAGCCGCCGCCAGAGGAGGACTGGACTTCAGGGGACGGCGAGTCTCCAAAGCCTGGCAGGCACAAATCAGTTCACAGGCTAAAATCATTTCCAGGTTGCTGACTATAGAAGTAAGTTTATGAGCAGAAGTTGGCCCATGGCTGTTGTGATCTTCCTGTCCCGCTGATGTAGGCACAGTATCCACACTGGCCGGATGGGCCAGAACTTTATTTTCATTGACTAAAGAAGCAGCTGCATACTGCACAATCATCAAACCCGAATTAAGCCCAGCATTGACAACCAAGAAAGGCGGTAAGCCATCGTTGCCAGCCAGCAGCCGGTCACAGCGCCGCTCAGAGATGGTACCGATATAGCACAAAGCGATAGCAGCAGTATCCAGCGCCAGAGCTACCGGAGCTCCATGGAAGTTGCCGCCACTCATAATTAAGCCGAAAGGATGTTCCAAGCGTTCCGTTTCTTCCAAATAGCTGACCGGAAATACCACGGGATTGTCGGTAACAGAATTCATATCCCGCTGCACCAAATCACAGGCAAAATTATAGCCGCTGCGCGCCGCTCCATGTACCTGAGGCAAACAGCGGATAGAATAGGCATCCTGCACACGGGCACAGTTTTTATGCGAGGCCACGATAGCCGAACCTGCCAGCAAGCGGCGTATATTCGCGGCCACCTGGCGCTGGCATTCCTGACCGCGCACTGCATGAAGCAAAGGATGCACGCTGGTGTCAGTTCCCAGAACCGCTTCTGTTGTAAGCGCACCGATAATATCGGCAGCTTTCAGGACGCGGGCTGCTCTAGCCAAAGCCAGCCCTCCAACGGCTGTCATAAACTGGGTACCATTGATGAGAGCTAAGCCTTCCTTAGCAGCTAACACAAACGGAGCTAGCCCCTCGGCTGCCAAAGCCTCTGCTGCAGGCACGATCTGTCCCCTATATGAAACCTCACCTTCCCCCAGCAGCCCCAAAGCCATATGCGCCAAGGGAGCCAAGTCTCCGCTGGCCCCCACCGATCCGTGCGAGGGCACACGCGGAGCTATACCGTGGTTGAGCATATCCAGCAAAGCCTGCAGCAGTTCCAGCCTCGCCCCGGAAAAACCGTTAGCCAATGAATTCACGCGCAAGCCCATCATCGCCCTGACCACAGCATCGCTCACGCAGTCGCCCACACCCGAGCTATGGCTGACAATTAAATTCCTCTGCAATTTCTGCAGCTGTTCATCATCAATGTGCTTGTTGGCCAGACGGCCAAATCCGGTATTGATGCCATAGGCCACTAACTTATGCCCGATAAACTGCTCAACGACTTCGCGGGAAGCTGCACAGACTTCGGAGACGCGGGGATGCAGGCTTACTTTAGCGCCCTGCGCTATAGCTTCCACCATTTCAATGGTCAGATTATGGCCATCGAGAACGATATTGGCTGATTCGGCAGCACTCTGAGTAAGGGGATAACTGACGCTCATTCGTTTCCCTCCATGTCGATAGGTTCCATAATCTTTACCATCTGAAAACGCTCTTCCTGATAGCCGGCATGCTGATAAAAACACAGAGCCCGCCTATTGGAAACGGTGACCGTCAGGCCCATATAGCGGATCCCCCGTTCCCTGGCGAATACCTCAGCTGTATGCAGAAGCTTTTTGCTGATGCCGCTTCCCCAATGTTTGGGCTGCACCGCTATATCAAAGATCCAGGCCTGCTCTTCTCCAGTAAGAAAATCTATCAGACCTGTCTTAACTAAAACATGCCCGATCAGACGCCCGCGATGATCGCGGGCCACGAAAGCGCCAAAGTCTTTATTATGAATTAACGTATAGAGAGTCTGCAAATCAGCGCGGCGATCAGCTATGATTTTAGCTTCATCTACAGGCCTAAACGGCGAGCGGGAGCACTTTGCCATTTCCGAGGCTAGTTCGATGATTTCATCCACATCTTCAGGCACTGCTCTGTAAATTTCGATGGTAGGCGTATTATTCTGCGGCCCTTCATAGGCATCAGCGTATTCCTCCTCATCGGCGTTATTACCATCGTCAATGCCTATCATGGTGACATTGCGCAAAGCAGCTGTGCGATAATCGATCTGAAAATCACTGGCGCGTTCACTGGTTTCCAGAGTTTCAGCGACTGTCTGTTCGGCAGGTACAGGACTTTGCTCTTCCTTTGCACTCTCGGCTTGAGGAGCTTCCGCACTCTCTTTTTGCGGCGCATCCTCCGCAGCACATGCTTCTTCAGCGCCAGAAATAGATTCAGCAGGCAAAGCAGAATCTTCCACTTCTTTGCCCAAGCCAAAGGCCGCTAGCTCCAAGCCGGAAAGATCGAGCTGGAGATCCGGTAGTTCTGCACCTAATAAATCCGCCAATACAGCTTCACCCCTTGCGAAAACTAAGTTAAAATATTTCTATAAAATATTTTCCATCCTGCATTTCTTAAGCGCCATTTGACGTGACAATTCCGCCTATATACTCTAAAAGAGCTTCCCTTCCAAATCCTGTTTCCGATGAATATGGGAACAGCGCTTCTTGAGAAAGCTGCATAGCTTTAGCGCAGCGCTTCACACTCTCCATCATCTGGCTGCGCGACAGTTTATCGGCTTTAGTCAGAACTACACAGGTGGGATAATCGCGCTGGGCTAACCAGCTCTGCATCTGCAAATCGGAAGCTTTTGGCTCGTGGCGGATATCTACCAGCAAAATAGCCAGCACCAATCCCTGGCGTTCCGCTAAATATTCTTCCATAGAGCGCGACCAGCGCTCCTGCTCGCTTTTAGAAACCTTAGCGTAACCGTAGCCAGGCAAATCTACCAAATACCAAGCATCATCGATGAGAAAATAATTTATCAGCCGCGTTTTTCCCGGCGTCTGGGAAACTTTGGCTAATTTTTTGTGATTGGTCAGGCTGCACAGCAACGAGGATTTTCCCACATTAGATCGTCCCATAACCGCCACTTCAGGATAGCTATTATCCGGCGGAGTTTTAGTGATATTGAGGGCACTGGTTATAAATTTAGCGGTTTTAATTTTAAACATCATGCTCACCAACAAAACAGACACTGCCGGATCAGTTCAGCAGTGCCTGCACTTAATTAAATAATGATAATACTTAAATAACGCAAATAGGCTGGCCCTATGCTTTGGGGTTCATACCCTGCAGGGTCCGGCATTCGGGCAGATTATGCAGAGCCGCATAGAAAGCTTCATGTCCCATCTTAGAGCGGACCGCTTCCAGCTTAGCGCTGCCTTCATCGTAGCCCTGAGACATAAGCTCTTCTACGCTGCCGCGCAGCGCGGGGTCTTGGGCAATCTGAGCGTTGACAAACGACGCCGATGCTTTTTCATAGCTCTGCACGTTGCGCAAAATTTCGCGCACGACTGTGCCGCGGGCATCCTCAACCTGAACGTCGTAGTCTTTATCTTTTTTGGCGGCTTCTCCCTTTTTAGCGACAGCAGCCGCTTTAGTATCGACGGCAACAGACTCATTTTCCCACAGATTTTCAAAATAAGCTTTAGCGGCTTCGCGATTGGCGACATCGCTGGGGTTGCTCTCTTCAAAGCGCACATAGCCGGAGTGCTCCCAATTGTCGCGCAGGCCTTTCTTGGAGAAGTTAGTGCTGCCGAAGAATTCGCCTTTATCGGTAAGCACTTCTTTGGCGTGAATCTTGCGGTCATGGCCTCCGCTGCGCGGCAGCATCGCCCAGCGCACATCAATGCCGTGATCTTCCAAGAAAGTTACGCCGCCCTGGTTAGGCGTACCGCCGTCAGGATACATGCCGGGATCGGCGACCACGCGGATATCTATGTCTTTGCCCTGAGCCGCCATTTCATCGCGTTTGGCCACGATCATGGAGGCGATGGCTTTAGTCATGACGAAAGCGGGAATGTAAATAAATTCCTCGGCTTCCTGGATAGCCTGCAGCATAACCGCTTCGCGCTCCACGGGAATATCCGCCAAAGCTACTGCCGTAGTACCTGCGGGATTGCCTTCGGGCAGGTCAATGTTGTTGACTCTGGCCATATTCTCTTTGGAATTCACCGTATCGACAGCGCGCTGGGCCAAGGCCAGGAACTGCTCTTTGCCGTGAGCGGAAAGCGGCAATTCACCCTTGCTGCTCAGCGCCGCATCGATCTGCTCGGGTGTAGCATCGACGAAATCGTCAATATTCTGCCCGTGAGCTGCGGCGAACTCTTGAATCTCCGCATAAGAAGTCGGCTTAGGCATAGCGGTATGCACATCGGAAGGCCCATCAATACAGTCGATCAAGGAGACCAAGCCGCGCGAACCCATATTAATGTCGCCTTCCATAAACCCAGCCAAAGGTTTCTCGCCGAATATCTGTTCCATAGAAGAACCCGCCGAAGTGCCCACGTCGCGGGCAAAATTCTCGGCTAAGCGTTTAGCGGCCGGGCCTTCAATGCTGTAACCGGCATCGACATTTTCACCCGACCCAGCGTTGGCATTCATGCCGGAAAGCAGGAAGGTTTCGCCCACGCGCAGGCCTTTGCGGTGCATTAAATCAGCAGGATTGCCCAATTCCTTCTCGATGGGATACATAGACACACCCACATCGCCATCTACCTGAGACAGCTGCAGAAGGCTTCTAAGTTTATCGGGGACTTCATCTATAACCACATGGCTACTGGAAAAAGCTACTAAACGTCCGGGATCGACATTGACGCGAAGTTTGCAGCCAGCTTCTGCGCAATCGGCGAGTTTTTCCACGAAATCGGGACTGGTCAGCTCGTAATACTGGGCATCGACTTCTTGAGGATTGCCAGCCCGCGCCTGCTCTATGGCCCCATCGAGCATATTATTCATCTTCTTCCAAATCTGATCGCCGTGGAAGCCTTCAGTTTGATTGCCCTGATACAGAGCGGGGCTGGAACCATCGCGCAGGCCCTGCAGCTGTTCCATGAACGGCTCTACGTTCTTTTTCTGCATATCTGAGTAGGCCACGAAAGCCGAAACCAAGCCTGTTGGGCCAAAACTCGCGCCCGCTAGAGAATCGACAGCAGCCTGAGCCTGGGCGAGCTTATATCCTTCAGTTATTTTTTCAGCTCCGGCGCGGAAGACGTGCATATCCTGCATTTCTGCCCGGATTTTTTTATCTTTATAGCCGCTTTCTTGCAAATCGGATCTGAGCTGCTTGTAATGAGCTCCTCTTCTATAGCAGGCGCGTCCCAAATCCTGGATGGATTTCCAATCTTCTTTAGACAACTCACCGCTGCTCTCCACGCGATCAGCCAGGGCAGACCACTCATCGCCGGACATATTGCCTTCGGTCTTGATATTGCCTGCGCTGTCAGCCATGCGCCTAATCAGCCCGGGATTGACGCCCTCGTGCTGTACGGGATACCCCCCCACCATAAATCCACTCTGATAGTTAGCTCCGATCTGCTGCATGTTACCATCCTCCTGCTTACCATACTTTTACCGTACAAAGTCAATTTTGTCATCTCTAATATGTTAAATTTTGTATAATTATCCAACAAAACCACTACTTACTAATTTGGCTTATTTGGCCAATGTTATTTGGCCAATGGCATTTAGTTAAGCAAAATGCAGCATCTGTACATACAGATAAGCGGGCCGCCGCTTCCTTTAGCCTCAGCGCCTGGTTTGCTTGCGTAGGCTTCTGCCCGCTACGCTCAGATGCTGCGCTTAGCAGAGCTGCCGCAGCGCCAGGGCCACGAAACACAATTTATATTTAGGTTATTCACAGATTAGCCAATGTCATTTAGTTAAGGCTCAATGACATTGGAAATGTTGACTCATATACAATTATCGCCACGCTTATGCTCGGGTACAAGCTAGCCTATAACATAAGCTAAACCCGATTCCCCAACAGTCGTGGGCACCCCCTCTGTCGCAAGCGACATCTCCCCCTCCCATCCTTTAGGGGGAGTCAGATAGTTCGCAAGTTAGCTAATTGCTAACTAAATGATATTAACAGATTAGCTAATCGCCAACTAAATGATTTTAGGCTATTAAATATAATATAATGAAGCATATGAGCACCGATAAAATGCAGATGAGCGAAGCTGAAATCAGGCAAAAATATATCACCCCGGCCCTGGCCTCCCAATGGGAACGCCAAAAAATCGCCGAAGAAAAACAGATTACCGGCGGCAGAATAGAGCTAATAGGCAGCAAGGGTGTCCGGCGGCCTCCCAAACGCGCTGACTATCTCTTATACACCAGCGCCAATCATCCCCTGGCTGTAGTCGAGGCCAAAGACAATAAGCACACCATTTCATACGGGCTGCAGCAGGCCATGACCTATGCGCAGATGCTCGATCTGCCCTTCGCTTACAGTTCCAATGGGGACGGATTTGCCGAGCACGACTTTCTCACCGGCCAAGAGCGCGAATTCCGCCTGGACGAATTTCCCAGCGAAGCCGAACTGCTCGCCCGCCTCCAAGCGTCCGGCCCATCCGGTGCCTGCCTCACCTCTGCCCAAGCGCGCGCCCTCAGCCAGCCGTATTACAGCGGAATAAACGCTTTTCCGCCCCGCTACTATCAGCGCATCGCCATCAACCGCACGGTTGAAGCCATCGTTAGAGGCCAAAAACGCCTGCTCCTGGTTATGGCCACCGGCACTGGCAAAACTTACACCGCCTTTCAGATCGTCTATCGGCTGCTGCAGAGCGGTTTTATACGCCGCGTTCTCTATTTGGCCGATCGCAACGTCCTCGTAGATCAATCCATAGCGCAGGACTTCGCCCCACTGGAAAAAGTAATCCACAAGATAGATGTTTCCCGGGATGAGTCCTGCACCATCTCCGCCTATCAGGTGTATTTTTCCCTCTACCAGCAGCTGGCTGGTGACAACGGCCAAGACCGCTTTTCCGAGCTGTTTGCCCCAAATTTTTTCGATCTCGTCATCGTTGACGAGTGCCATCGCGGTTCCGCCAAAGAGGAAAGCCGCTGGCGGAGGATTTTAGAGTATTTCAGCTCAGCCGCGCAGATAGGCATGACCGCCACTCCCAAAGAGACCAAATACATCTCCAACGTCAGTTATTTCGGCGATCCCATTTATACTTACAGCCTCAAAGAAGGCATTGACGACGGGTTTCTGGCCCCATTTAAGGTAATCAGCGTTACCTCCAGCATAGGAGACGGCTGGCGGCCTTACAAAGGCCAGCTGGACAAATTGGGGCGGCCCATCGAGGACCGGGTTTACACCAACAGCGATTACGATTATAGGATTATTATCGAAGATCGCACTCAGCAGGTAGCCCAGGCAATAACCAAATTTCTGCGGAACACAGACCGCATGAGCAAAACCATCGTCTTCTGCCCCACCGAAGAAGCCGCCGAACGCATGCGCCAGGCTTTGGTCAATCTCAATGCCGATCTAGTTAAAGAACATCCCGATTACGTCGTGCGCATCACCGGAAGCGACGTCTATGGCCGGAGCAAACTCAGTTATTTCATCTCCGTAAGCTCGCCATTTCCAGTCATCGCCACCACTTCCAAGCTGCTCTCTACCGGAGTGGACTGCAAAATGACCAAACTCATCGTCCTCGATTCTATGATCGGTTCCATGACCGAATTCAAGCAGATTATAGGCCGGGGTACGCGCCTGCGCGAAAAAGAGGGCAAGACCCATTTTACGGTGATGGATTTCCGCGGCGTAACCCGCTTGTTTGCCGATCCCGACTGGGACGGCCCCATCGAAATATCTCCCGATTTCACAGCTTCTCTGATCCGCGGCGGCAGCGATAATAATTCCGATCCCGACGCCAACCCTGAACCGCAATACAAACCGATAGTCGATAAAGACGGCTGCCGCGTGGAAATCGTTAGAGAAACCGTATCCATTTACACCGCCGAGGGCAAGTTACTGCGCCAGGAAGCGCTGTTCGCTTACGCTCAGGAGACGCTCAGAGCCATTTGGGAGTCAAGGGATGTTTTTGCCAGCTTCTGGAGGGACCATCTGCCAGGCGCAGCCGTCAGAGAGCAGCTGCTAGAACACGGCCTGGATGTGGAAGCGCTGAAAAGTGAACGCGGCCTAACCGATCTGGACGATTTCGACTTTATCTGCCATCTGGCCTACGGCGTGCTCCCTCTGACCCGCCTCCAGCGGGCCGAGATGGTCAGACAGCGCGGCTTTTTGGAAAGTTACCAGGGCAGCGCCCGCGCCGTGCTGGAAGCTCTCCTAGATAAATACGCCGTGTCTGGCATTTACGAAATCGGCCAAAGCGAAATTCTCAAATTGGATCCCTTCCGGCCATACGGCAAGCCTGCCAAGATAGCCTCCTACTTCGGAGGAAAAGATGGCTACCTGCAGGCTCTGCACGCCCTGCAGACAGAATTATATAGGGAAGATAAGGGATAAATAAATAAGGATAGATAAAATGGCTAATTTAACGGGGTTTGTCAAAAGACTGCGCGACATCATGCGCAACGACGCGGGCATCAACGGCGACGCCCAGCGCATCGAACAGATCGCCTGGCTGCTGTTCCTAAAGATTTACGACGCCAAAGAAGCGGATTGGGAGCTGGAAAGCGGTTACCGCTCGATCCTTCCCGAACCCTGCCGCTGGTCTAACTGGGCCGCCCACGGCAGCTCGGGCCAAGCGCTGACTGGAGAGCAGCTGCTGTGGTTTGTCAATAACGTTTTGTTCCCCGTTCTAAAAGGCCAGGACGCCTGCGACAGCCAGGGTCAGATCATCAAAGGCGTCAGCGCTGCTGCCGGTGCCTCTATTCGACAGGCTATCGTTCCCGCCGTCTTCGCCGACGCCAACAGCTACATGAAAGACGGAGTTTTGCTGCGCCAGGTTATAAACTGTATCGACGATCTGGACCTCAGCGACTATGAGGAAAGTCACGCTTTCGGGGAGATATACGAAACCATTCTCAAAGAACTGCAGAGCGCGGGATCGGCGGGAGAATTTTATACACCCCGCGCCGTCACCGATTTTATGGCTCAGATGATCTCCCCTAAACTGGGAGAAAAAATGGCCGATTTCGCCTGCGGTACCGGGGCTTTATCACTTCCTGGCTGAAAGAGCTGAAACCTCAGGTAAAGAGCGCGGAAGATGAAAAGGCCTTCAGCCGCTCGGTTTACGGCCTGGAAAAGAAGCAATTTCCTTATATGCTGTGCGTCACCAACATGCTGCTGCACGATTTGGATTATCCGCAAATTTATCACCAAAATTCCCTGCTCAAAGATTTGCTGGTATAACCCGCCAGATGGTTTGAGACACTTCCCCAAATGGTTTGAAACAGCT
>JAUNIO010000110.1 GCA_030535355.1 bacterium
TCGGCGGATGACCAGGCTGTTGCCGGGAGCCTATGGCCTGGGTTGGCGAATGACCAGGCTGAGACAGGGAGGCAATAGGCTGCGTATCCGAACGGTCAAACGCAGTGAATGACGCCATCTGCATAGAATCAGCTGTCGGTCCCATATTCAAACGCTGCCCGCAGATAGGGCAAAAAGAGACCGTATCATTTAGTTTGGTACCGCATTTAGCGCACAGCTGTCCCATATTGACTAACTTGTCCTCGGCTTCTCTCTTACAGCAATACTTGTCTAACTGTTTCTTGCAGCTGATTTTATTCCTTTATATAAAATTTTCGTTTTCCCCTTAGGCCAATGTCATTTAGCTAAGGCTCAATAATATTAGCAATGTTGCCTCATATACAATTATCGCTACGTTCATGCCCGCGTACAAGCAGGCACATCACATACGCTATATCTCGATTCCCCCAACAGAGATGCCAGCTTGCTCTTTTTTCTCTCTCCCATACTCCTTTACTGACGCGCTGGCAAGCGATAGCTGCCCAGATTCTACTCTACTACTACATAGGGGCTATTATTCGGCCATAGTAAACCGGAGATTCATGAAATTGTATTGGACTTAATTAGCGAACTAGTTAGTTCGCCAACTGCTAGTTTAACGGCTAGAAACTGCAGTATAGTCGCTCATAAATCTGAAGTCGTTTTGCTTCAGCGCGTTTTTGCATTTTGGAGTTTTTAAAACTTGCGCAAACAGACATAATGGGAACAACTAGCAGCGCTAAAAATATAATTGCGCACCCACCACACATAGCAAATATAAAAACGCTGTCGTTAATCGATATGTCAAAAATATCAGAGAGTATAAAACACATTTCGACTAAAGCTGGTATACCAACGCAAATTCCTAGCGTGCCTGCCCAAATATATAGATTCACTCGCATTTTTGTCTTTTTTATCGGTTTTTTGGTATCGAAGTGAGGATCTTTTTGGCGTATCGCAGAGCACAGTTCGGCTACTTTTTTGCTTATCAGCACAGCCAGATCGTCTGGTACTTGGCGATAGGTGCAGAAATCATTATCCCTATAATATAGAGTTTCGCAATAAACCGTAGTCGTCGCTTGGCAGCTATTCCAGAGCTGAGCGGCCATTTTCAGGTAAACCAAACCATTTGGATTTGGCGCATCCCCCAAGTTTTCCGCTTGCTCAGCCAAATTTATCAAGGCCTGACAGCGCTGTTTAACAATAGCCGCCGCGAACTCTGTTCTCCGCACCGCTTCTATTTTACCGATAAAGATAGGTATATTACGGAGTTCATATAGAACTTCGCTAAGGCGCTGCATAGCTTGCAAACGGCGCTCTTCGTCTAGAGCAGAAAGATAATACTCTAAATGGCTCAGATTATTGATTAATACATCAAACAACTCCGTGCAGGTGACGCAGTGATCGTAATCTCCGGTCGGATGCATAGTTAAAATACTATAACGCATAGCTTCGTTAAGCTGCCAATAAATGCGATAGATCATAAACTCCAGAGGATATTGCAAGGGATAAGCGTGCTGAAAAAGCAGTTCGAAAGCAAAGGGCCACTTGTATATAGGGTCAACTATCTGGATTTTCCAAAAGGTTCCCCTATCAGTCATAATATTCCAAACGGCTTCTAAGGTCGCTATTTCATCTCCGGCATCAAATGACGGTTTATAGTCGAGAGGCGTTTCGTCGAGTTCGAAGCGCCGTTCTAGATCGGTAAACATCATCTGACAGTTTTGGCAGTGAAACATCAAACAATTGCGATCTAAATTAGGAGAGCGGTTAAAATCAAGAATATTTTCACTTCCACAATAAGGGCAATGGCCGTTTTTCATAGGATTTTCCTCTACTAGAAGTAGTTGCGCTAAAAAGTTACCGTTTAGCGACACTTCCTTGTCTTTAATTGCCACATTAATCGCTCCGCGGCAGCTTCTGCGTCGGCGCTGCTTTGCACAGCCCGTAGTATCATCGCGTCGCAGCCAGCAAACTTTTAATATCTAAGCGCTCTGCTTCGCCTGGCGAAGCTTCCGCGTCAAGGCCACGGTCGGAAGATTAACGGGAAGATCGTCCCTAAGACTTCGCCATAAAATATTCACAGTTCACAAAATCGCTGCACTAGTACGGCAAAAGAAGAACTTGCCCGAATCTGGCCTGCCGGTATAAACAGATAGCGCCACTCCTTACCACCACGCTCCTGTTCCCAGCGAGACACAACGGCGCAGTACTGAATGCCCCTCTCTTTTTTAGCGATAACATCGGGATTGTTTAGCTTATCCTCCCCCTTTACTTCCACCAAATAAATGACTTCTTCAGTCTCAACAACAAAGTCCGGCTCGTAAAAGCGACCGTGATTGTAAGTAATGCTGAATTCCCGCGGATGAGGGCGGAGCCAGTTCAGCACGGCGGGATCGGTTTCCAACAAGCGCGCCAGCGCCAGCTCACCTTCCCGGCTGTCGAATTTGGCTAGGCTGAACACGCCCTTCTGTATACCAGTGAAGAGGACGGAATGAATATCTTCGCTGAAATCGTCAAACAAACCAACTTCTTCGCGGTAGCTATACGACTGAGACAGGTTATATGCGCGGACGCCAACGACTTCTTCCTGCATCCCGTCATTCTTGCAATAGAAATGGCGGAGCATCTGAGCGTATATCTTGCCGCCAATGTCGCGCTTGTACATCATGGCGATATTGCGCAGGCCGTTGTCCCCATACTGATTGCTATAATAATTGCACAGCTGAGTTATTAGCTTAAACAGCAGCTGAGAGCACTTTTCATAATCGATTTCCGGCTTTTGGCGCAATTCCCCCAAAATGACCTTTTGCGGGTTATAGCCCTCAAAGTCAATAGCATCGCCCTGTATCCTCTGCCGATCGCGCATATCCTCCAGATTCTGAAGGAGCATCTCATTGCCCAGCGGCACATGGGTAAATTCGGTCAAGTCTAAATCAAAATCCACAAATTCATATTCCTCAGCTCCAGACTCGACGATCCTTACGCAGGGAATGGGTATAAATTTCGCTTGGGCATCCGCCTGCGCCCGTGCGGTCTGATGCCGCAGCCAGGCCGCCAGCGGCATTTCATTATCCCGGAAAACATCGCCTAAATCCTTATCGGCGGACATTTGCGCCGCCACACTTTCCACAATCTTCCGGGATATTAAGCTTTCGGCGGCCTTCCGGGCAGCCTGGTCTGTAACAGCATGTTCCGGCACATTTGGCGCATTTTGGGACACTTCGTTTCGGATTAACCTTTCGGCTTTGTCGATCACAGAGTCTAAGCGCTCAGAGCAAGGCAGACTCGTATAGGCATAGGCTTCCTCCCGGACCGAGCTAGCTGGATGGAGCAGAGCAATTTGCGCCTTAGCCGCCTTTTCTGGAACAATATCTTCGGCCTTTATGATATTTCCGGCCCTGAAGATAGAATCGCCGCGCTGGGCTTCGGCCAAAATATCCGCGAATTTATCGTGAGCGGTGAGCATGACCGCATCTACATCCCTATCACCAGTGCGCTTTCCGTAAGGCAGGCGCAGCCCGCGCCCCACCATCTGCTCGCGCAGAATTTGTGAGGCGGCGGTGCGGAGCGGCACGATAGTATAGAGATTATTGACGTCCCAGCCCTCTTTGAGCATATTTACGTGAACGACAATCTCGACAGGGTTTTCAGGGTCTTCCACGCTGAGCAGCAGGCGGGTATTGGCCTCTGTCTCAGCCCCCTTTTGTTTAGAGTGAACCACAATAGTTTTGTTTCGGTAAGCTCCGCCGCGAAATTCATCAGAGCGGACATAGCGCTCCACCCAGGCGGCATGATAGGTGTCTTTGCACACCACCAGCATAAAAGGTTTCACCAGGCGCTGGCCGTTATTGGCAGCATATATTTCCAGGCAGCGCTTAGCTCTCTCGTGACAGGCAATGCCATCCTGCAGCATCATTTTGTCCAGCTGCTCGGCGCCAAAATTATAAAAATCAATGTCGGAGCGGGTTACAGCAAACGGCGTCCGCGTGTAGCCGTCGGAGATGGCTCGGGAAAGCGAATATTCATACACCACATTTTTGAACGGCATTTGCTTGCCACCCTTGCTGATGAGAGGCGTAGCTGTAAGCTCCAGGCCCAGCAGCGGCTGCAGTTCATTTAAAGCCGCCGCGCCGCGCTCCGCTCTATAGTGGTGCGATTCGTCCATGATGAGCACCAGATCGGGCAAAGAGGACAGATACTGATAGAAGGAATCCCCGATAATTTCGCTGACCCTTCTCATGCAGGCATCTTCTTTATTGAATTTATCAATATTGTAGATAAAAATACGAATATCGGATTCAAAAGGAGGCAGCGGTTTATAGCGATAATCATCGCCAGTGATGATCTCAGGTGAACTACTAAAACAGCCCAAGCCTCGGAATACATATTTCGGGTTACTAGGATCAGCTAAATCGCGCTTAAGTTTCTCATAGATCGTGGTATTTGGGGCTACGACAAAAAAGTTGCGTATATTAAACTGAGTATATAGATAAGCGATGAAGGCACCCATCAGCCGCGTCTTGCCCACGCCGGTGGCCAAAGCGAAGGTCAGCGAAAGAAAATCGCGCTCAAAATCGCTGCAAATAGGATACTTCGCGTGTACTGTGCCAAGAGTTTGTCGCAGGTCCATGGCTTTACTCAAGTTTACGCTGCGCAGAATATCTTCCAATATCTTAAGAGAAGCCATCTGCGGTGTGCGCAGCGACATGACCCCGCTGATATAATCAGTCGTGTAGTGGGGAAAACGGTCACTCATCGCAGATCCCCCTCCTCATCTGCATATATGGGCGGATGCACGATATTTAAATTGTAATCGCTTTTGCCGAATTCACAGCGATCCAGCAACATTTGGGGTATCTTCTTGACGGTGATATTGCCATAGGCTTTATCTAAACCAAACTCAAAGGAACGGCAGGCGATGAGCAGATATTCCCCCTCTTCCATGGTAGAGCGGATTGAATCGAGCACAGGGCTGGTTAGATGGCGCGTAGTCACGAAAAGATAGCTATTCTCACTGCCAAGCGACTGTTTCCAAAAGAACTGACTGTCGGGCTGATAGGTAAAGCCTTCGTGCAGGGCTATAGCGGCGGCCAGCATCGTGGAATTGTAGGCCGGATTGATGACGGGTTCGCCAAACGGGTCTTCTAGAATTAAAGAAGGAGCCAGTTCGTAGAAGCGGTAGCCGCCTCCCCCTTGCCAGCTGACAGACTTGGTAATACCGCCTTGGTCTGCGCCAGAGATCACCTTGTCCAAACGCACCTTGCAATGGGCATAGGCCGAATCGCCCATTTCGATGCCGATGTAACGGCGTCCCATTTTGTGGGCCACGGCAGCCGTGGTGCCGGAGCCGAGGAAAGAATCGAGGACGAGATCGCCGGGGGTGGTAGCAATGTGGATAATACGCTCAATCAGGCGCTCCGGCTTGGGGGTTGCAAATACATTACTTCCAAATAAAGATTTTATCTCTTTTTTGGCATCTTGATTATGCCCTACTTCATCATATTTCCAAATCGTTTTAGCGGTCGTTCCCTGTTTAACCTCTGACAAAAATTTTTTCTGAGCAGGTACGCTATCGCCTTTAACCCCAAACCATATCCTATTATCTGCAACTAGCTTCATAAAAGTTTCTTTATTGGTTATCCAGGCTCGGCTGGCTGGCGGATTCACTACTCGCCCGCTTGGAAGAGTAATAGGATAATCGCCACTGGGACTATAAGTTCGCGCAGAAAAATCAGCTGGCTTCCAGGGGCCACGAGGATCGTCATCTTTATTCTTATATCTGGCATTCATGTCGTCAGAACGATCCAACAAATTAGGCCGCCATATACTTTTATTTTTTGCATACACAAAAATAAAATCATGGTTATCTGAAAACCATTTGGCATCGTTTTGGGGAGAATACTTTTTTTCCCAAATAACTGTGCTTACAAAATTAATTCTACCAAATATCTCGTCGCACAGCACCTTAAGATAATGGCCTTCGTCATCATCAATGCTGATCCAGATACTGCCATCTTCTGTAAGCAGATTGCGCAAAAGCTCTAATCGGGCACGCATCAAATTGAGCCAAGTGCTATGCTCCAAATTATCATCGTATTGCTCAAAGGCGCTTCCAGTATTATATGGAGGGTCGATGTAGATACACTTTACACGCCCGGCATATTTGCTCTCCAAGGCTTTCAAAGCCAAAAGGTTATCGCCGTGGATCAGCATGTTTTCAGTGTCGGGATCGGCGGCGCAGTTGGAACGGGCGGCGTCTTCGATTAGGATTCGCGGCTCAATGAGGATGGGCTTATCTTTGCCGTACCAGGTTAGTTCCAGCTTGTTGGCCATGCTTATAGTCTCCTTCTGCCCATTCCTAAAATAGTACTGATCTGTGAAAACACATCACTATAACTGCCATTTTCTAATGCCTGTAAGTTTTTCGATATCACTCTTTTTCCAATATTTGTTTTCCCAATAAAAAAAGATATTTTTCCGTTTTTTGAAGATTCTGAAAGGCTCTTTTGTATTATCGTATATATGCAGTATATCACATATATTAATTAGCTTAGGCAACAAATTAAGCGCTCGTACATAACGAGTTCTAATTTTATCTTCAGGTACACCATGACCGCCTAACGCTTCGCGAACTTTAACTCTTGCCACATTTATGCTGACATCTGCTGTTAAAACGTAAATACCCCGCACAAAATAACCGTTATTCTTTGCCCGCTTCAGTAAATCTAAATTTCTCTCCGTTGAAAGAACTGTTTCAAAAGTGAATTCTTCTTTGAGAACCATCATGCGTTCTCTAAGCTCTTCTGCTTTAATTGCAGCTTCAATATCAGAACAAAGAGTTGTTTGTTTTATATCGTCGGCATTTATATATTTACCTGCTATTTTAGCCATTCTAGTGATGGTTGATTTACCACTACCATTAGGCCCGGCGAACACAATTATTTCAGGTAAAACAGCATTATTATTTTTCGACATATTCACGCCTGCCGTCCGGATATTCAAGATATGCTCTTTGGCTATCATCATCGTATCCAGCAATAGGTAAGCCTTTAATGCGTCTTACTTCATTGTCTATACGAATCGATTCTTTAAACAAGTGTGTCAATTCCTCATCGGATATACCGCATGTAGAATCCAAATCATTTACAGCTGCCATCAATAAAACTCCTAATGTGTGCAATATCATTTAGTTAAGGCTCAATGACATTGGAAGCAGCTTCTCCCCCTCCCATCCTTTAGGGGGAGTCATAATGCGCCAATGTAAAAGCTTATTCATCAGTTAATTGTAAGCGCCAAAACTACATTTGATGCTTATTGTATTTAGACGCTTACAAGATTAGCACATATCATAATAACACACAATATCACATATCTGGAGCGGCGGCGCAGTTGGAACGGGCAGCGTCTTCGATAAGATTCGCGGCTCGGCACAAGTTAACCATTAAAAAAAAAGAGCGCCGGACTCGCGTACGGCGCTCAGACTAACCGCTATTATTTAGCTTTCTTCTTGGCCGGAGGAACTTTCTTCCCATCAGGCTGTTCTGCTGGCGGTGTAGTTTCTTTTACCTCAGCTTTATCCTCAGGTTCAGTCTTCCCATCTATAACCCGCTAGATGGTTTGAGACACTTCCCCAAATGGTTTGAAACAGCTTTAA
>JAUNIO010000024.1 GCA_030535355.1 bacterium
CGGGGGCAGCGGGAGCCTCAGCAGCCGGCGCAGCAGCCTGAGCGGTAGGAGCCTCAGCGGCGGGAGCGGCAGGAGCGGCAGCCTGAGCGCCTTCATTGCCTGCGCCAGTGACGGTATTCACGCCAGCACCCATCTGCTGACTATAAGCATCGGTCAGGCCCATAGAAGACTGCATGCCGCTCATCATATCGGCCATCTGGTTATTGAGATCTTCGCGGGCACCAGCGGTAGCCATATTGACACCCATGGTGGCTACAGCATCACCAGCCATCTGGCCCATGTTCAAGGCAGCCTGTTTCTTCATAGCCTCGAGCATCTTGGGATCCAGCTGATCCTTCTTCTTGTCACCGCCAGCCTCAGTACCGGCCTGTTTGAGATCGGTCACCTTGCTAGCATCATCGGTCGCATCCTTGGCAGCTTCTTCAGCACCCGCCATATTACCGGCATCGGCCTTGGTCGCGCTTTCAGCGCCCTTGGAATCGCCAGCTTCTTGCATGGCTTTATTAATATTGTCCTGATTGTCAGCAGCTTTTGCGGCGTTGGCATTGCTCTTATCAGCAGCCTGCTGCAGTTCTTGCTGCTTCTGCTGACCATCCTGAGCAGCTTCCTGAGCATTCTGCGCTTTATCGGAAGCATCCTGAGCTTGCTGAGTGTGCTTGTCAGCGGCTTGAGAAGCTTCATCGGCTTTCTGCTGATGCTGCTCGGCTTCCTCAGCCTTCTGTTCTTTCTCCTGCTCTAACTGAGCTTTCTTCTGCTCAGCCTGCTGCTTCTCGGTCTTAGCAGCTTCCTGGGTCTGTTTGCCCTGCTGGATCTGCTGTTCACCCTGCTGCTGCTGAGTCTGACCAGCTTGCTGCTGAGCCTGGCCGGAGGCCTGCATACCCTGTCCAGAAGCCTGCATAGCTTCACCAGCGGCGATCTGAGCTTCACCAGCGGCCACCATAGCGGCACCGGCAGCGGCGGTGTAGGGATTAGACAGCAAAGCCTGGCCCTGAGCTACCATGCTCTGACCAGCCTGAGCCATGGATAAACCGGACTGCTCCAGAGATTTACCCTGCTGTTCCAAAGCTTTACCCTGCTGCTCGGTAGCCTGACCGGTCTGCTTGGTAGTAGTACCCTGCTGTTCCAGCTGCCTGCCCTGCTGCTCTTTCTGTTCAGCCTGCTGGATAGCCTGTTCTTGCTGCTGAATCTCCTGCTCCAGTTGCTGAACTTCTTGGTTCAGCTGCTGAGCCTGCTGATTCTCGTTATTGGCGACCTGAGACTGCTGATTGGCATTCTGTTTCTCAGTATTGGCGACCTGATTGTTCTTGTTGGCGTTATCCAGAGCTTCGTTGACTTTTTCCTTGACCTCGTCAGCAGAAATCTGATTTTGCTGGCCAGCCTGCTGATTGCTTTGCTGGATGCTCCCCTGTCTCTCAGATTCTTCTTTAAGTTTATCAAGATCATCCTTGGAAGCCTGAACGTTGCCCTTGGAATCTTTTTCGCCTTCTACGGCATCATTCCCAGTGATCTTATCTACGGCACCGGCGACTGCCATATCGGTAGCAGCGCCAGCGAGTCCGGCAGCCTGAGCACCGGCCATAGCGTTATTGGTATTGAGGCCGTTCATAGCGTTATTCTTGGCGGCATTCTGCAGCATATTGCCTTTATTAGCCGCATTGGCATTCTCGTTGCCCTTGCTCTGCTTTTCAGCATCTTCAGCCTGAGCTTTAGCGTCGTCTTTTTTGCTCTCTACTGACTTGGCATCTTCCTGGCCCTTCTGCTCGGCAGATCTAGCGCTTTCCGCTTCACCCTCTGCCTGCTCTTTGACCTGAGTCTGCTCGTCGGCAACAGCCTTAGATTCATCTTCGTTCCAAGCGCCGAAGTTCGGAACGTCAGATTCCTCGGTAACTTCCTCGTTTGGGTTCTCTACTGAAGCAGAGTCCTGCGCACCAGCAGCTTCTTCGCTCTCAGTAGAATCGATAGCCTGAGCGTTGGCATTGGTGTTAGCCGCACCGATACCTTCGGTTCCCCAGTACTGTTGCTGATAACCATTGACACCTAAAGAATTAATAGACATATTTCTAGCACTCCTATCGCCAGGGGGCAAGCCCCAAGTCTAATATAACGGGTCCAATCCTTACTCAATTATCACGCCGATTTAAGTTAATGTCTATAGCTAAAACCGACAATAATAAAATTTAATTTAATTACTTTACAAACCACGAACTTCCCTTCCCTAAAAGGGAATCTATGTGCTGTAAAATTTTATCATCGCCATCGTTACTGTAGCTCTGTCCCAAGCGAAGCAAAGTGGAGTTGCCCGGGCTGGTGACGTGCATAAATACACTGTTGGCACCCTTAAAATTATCCAAAACTGTTTTGACTTGCCCCAGCGCGTTGATCTGCTGAGCAACATTTTCAGATTTAATCATAATGTGCAGACCGATCTGAGAAGCAGCATTTTCAGATGGCGTCTTGGGGGAATGCGCCGTGGCCGAGCGCAGCATCGTATCTGCCGAAACGAGCCTATCCGCCAAAATCTGGAAGCTTTTTTCCTCCTCTTCCTCAGCCACAGTAAGTTCTTCATCGTCCTCTTCTGCGGAGCGCGAACTGGTATAATTGGAAATTTCCAAATTCCCGGTAACCAGGACAATGCTTCCCTCCTCGCAAAGAGTGCCAAAACGGCTGAAAACGTTGGGCATAACCGTCACTTCAGTTTTGCCCGACAGGCCTTCAATCTGGACAAAAGCCATGCTCTGTTTACTCTTAGTGGTTATAGTGCGCACTCCGGTGATCATACCGCCGATGGTAACCTTGCCGCCGACCTCACAGCCCTTTAGTTCTTCGTAATTGGCTATGCACTTGCCCTTAAACGCTTCACGGTAAGCATCGAGGGGCGAGCCGGAAAGATATATTCCCAGCATTTCTTTCTCAAAGTCAAGGAACACGCGCTGGCCAAATTCCGCCTGATAGTTTTTAATGACATTATCAATGCTAATTTCAAGGCCGCCATCACCATCGTCGAACAGACCCATTTGCGAACTTTCCTGTTCTTTGCGATAGCTTTGCCCAAATTCCAAAATATGCTCGAGGTTCATCAGCAGCGTCGAGCGCGTAAAGCCGAATTTGTCAAAAGCCCCCGCCTTTATCAGGCCCTCCATGACCTTTTTATTGAACTTGCGGAAATCAATGCGCCGTATAAAATCAGCTAAATTGCCAAATTTGCCGTTCTGCTCGCGTTCCTCGACTAAATATTCGACCGCCTGAGCGCCGACGTTGCGCACTGCCGCCATACCCCAGAGAATTTTGCCGTCGACTACCGTAAATTCTGCACGAGATTCGTTAATATCAGGTCCCAGCACTTCGATCCCCGATTCCCGGCACTCTTCGATAAAGAAGGAGACCTTATCTATAGTAGTCATAACGCTGGTCAGCAGCGCCGCCATATACTCCGGGCGGTAATAGCATTTCAGATACGCGGTATAGTATGTGACCACCGCATAAGCCGCCGAATGGGATTTGTTGAAACCGTATTCGGCAAACTTTTCCATGGTATTGAAAATTTCCGTAGCCGTAGCCTCATCTACGCCGCGCTCTACCGCTCCCTGAGTAAAAATAACCCGGTGTTCAGCCATGACGTCCATCTTTTTTTTGCCCATGGCCTTGCGCAGTTTATCGGCTTTGGCCAGAGTATATCCAGCCAAAACGCAGGCGGTAAGCATGACCTGCTCTTGGTAAATAAAAAAACCATAAGTATCTTTGAGAATAGGCTCCAGCTTGGGGTGGGGATATTTAACTCCGCCTCCGCGCCCGTGACGGGCGTCGATGAATTTATCTACCACGCCGCCGTTAATGGGACCGGGACGGTAAAGAGCCAGGAATGCCACAATATCGCTGAAACGGTCGGGCTGCAGTTGGCGCAGATAGCGCTTCATGCCCGCGGATTCTAGCTGAAAGACTCCTGTCGTATCGGCATCGCTGAGCATCTTGTAAACTTTGGGATCGCTATAGCCGTAGGTCAGCTTAGCCATATCCAAACGCTGGCCATGAGAGTGCTCGATATTTTTTAAGCAGTCTTCGATGACCGTGAGATTGCGCAAAGCCAGGAAGTCCATTTTGACCATGCCCACGCGGGCGGAATTGGCCATATCGTACTCCACGACAACCTCATCCTTAGGCCCAAGCTGCAGGGGAACCAGCGATTTTAGGTCCTCGCTGGAGATGATGACGCCGCAGGCGTGAATGCCCGTATTGCGCAGCATACCCTCGCAGCGCCGGGCCGTATCGATCAGCTTTTTGTAAGTATCGTTGCTGTCGTAGATAGCCTTGAATTCCGGGGCTTCCATGGCATCTTTCAGCGTAACTTTCAGACCTTCCGGGATCGCCTTGGTGATGCGGTTGGCTTCCTGAATACTTATGCCCATTACCCGGGCCACATCTTTGATGGCGTTTTTAGCCATCATGCGCCCATAGGTAGCAATTTGAGCAACGCGATCCTGGCCGTATTTTTCGCGGCAGTAATCGATAACCGATCCGCGCCCTTCCGTACAAAAGTCGGTGTCAATATCGGGCAGCTCCGTGCGTTCCGGGCTGAGAAAGCGCTCAAAGAGCAGGTCATAAGGCAGCGGGTCGAGCTGCGTGATGCCGATCAGATAAGCGACCAGGGAACCCGCCGCCGAGCCGCGCCCCGGCCCCACGGGTATGTCATGCTCGCGGGCCCAGTTGATGAAGTCCCAGACCAGCAGGAAATAATCGGGGAAGCCTTTGCCGATGATCACCTCGAGCTCTGTATCCAAGCGTTTTTGATATTCTTCATTCCATTTATCCCCAAAGCGCTCCTTAATACCTTTATCGCAGAGACGGCGCAAAAATTCTTCCGCACTCGTATGGTCTTGGGTTTCAAACTTGGGCAAATAGACAGTATCAAAATCGATAATATCGTCTTCAACGCGGTCAGCGACCAGCTGAGTATTGCTCACCGCTTCGGGACAGAATGAGAAAGCTTCCAGCATTTCCTCTTCCGACTTCACGTAAAACTCGTCGGTGGACATCTTCAGACGCTTATCGTCATCCAAAGTCTTGCCCGTGGCAATGCAGATCATGATGTCCTGCAGTTCAGCATCTTCCTTATAAAGATAGTGAGCATCATTGGTAGCTACCGGCAGCAAATCAAATTCCCGCGCCAGCTGCAGCAGCAGGGGGTTGGTCTTCTGCTGCTCGGGCAGTCCGTGGTTCATCAATTCTACGAACAAATCGTCGTGAAATACGCTCTTCAAGAAAGCTAAACGCTCTTTGGCCAAGGCGTAATCGTCGTTCAGCAGAGCATCGTTAACCTCTCCGCGCAGACAGCCGGTCAGACAGATGATGCCTTCGCCGTACTTTTCCAGCAGTTCATGATCTACGCGCGGCTTATAGTACCGGCCCTCGAGATAAGCCAAGCTGACCAAACGGCATAAATTGCTGTAACCGACGCGATTCTTGGCTATTAATGTTAAGTGATAAGGACGGCTGTCTTTATGGGCTTCTTTGTCAAAACGCGTGCGCTGCGCCACATAGACCTCACATCCCAGCAGCGGCTTAACTCCAAGCTTTTTGCAGGCATCGTAAAAATCGATAATGCCTCCCATAACGCCATGATCGGTCATAGCTACAGCGGTCTGGCCCATTTCCTTAACGCGGGCCACCAAAGGCGAGGGCTGACCTTTAACAGGCGATTTGACGCGGTTGCAGCCATCTAAAAGACTGTATTCGGTATGAAGATGCAGGTGGACGAAAGCCATATTGTCTGTCTCCCTTTTTTTATTCCCAAACTGTATCTGCAACTATATTTATGCAGAGATAGGCTATGGCACAGAGATGGTAATACTGCGCAATTCCTTATGCCCCATTTGGCAACGGACCCCAACGAACCCCAACGGACATTTTAAGTACTCAAGCTAATTTTAATATATTACAGCATAAAACTTATAATCAACATATTTATTGTAAATATATCATTACATTTTGTAAAATAAATCTCTCACCTATTAGCCAGCAACAGGACCTTAGCTGCTACCTCAAAGTTTAATGCTCACGGCTAGAAAACCAGCATAACGTTTAAGGCTAATATCTAAGTCTAAAAGCTAAAAGCTCACAGCCGCCTGTGTAGAAACACAGTCGCCATTCCCCAGGAAAACGGCCATTTTTCTTCACTGACCAATTCCCAATCATTTTTCGGCAGAGCTTGGCTCAGAGAAATCGCTCTAGCACCACGCGGAGCCGCTTTAGTAAAATTGTTCACAGCTTTTTTCCAATGCTGCGGTGAAAGACATGTGCCGGCGAAAAAGTAAACCGTAGCTTTAGGGATATCGCACTTGAGAATATCGCCGGGACGGAAGGAAACAACGCCCTGCAATTTCAGAACGCGCACCAGGCGCTCGCCGTGATCGATATAACCGCGCAGCAAATCGATGCCATACGACTTTGCCCCAAAAGCTAAGCCCGCTACCAAAGAAACAGTGCCGCGCCCGCAGCCGAGATCTACGACCACATCGTTCTCGTCTGTACCTACGCGTTTCAAGAGCTGATAGGCCGTGCCTGGCAGCGTTTCTCCGTAGATCAAATCGTCGGCGCGTTTATAACGGTTAGCGGCAGCCGCTACTAATGCCTGAGGAGTGGTATCCAGCCATCCCCACCACAGGGCGCAGCGCACCTGCCACCACCAGCGCCTGCAGCCATAACAAACCAATTCCACCCAGGCCCTCCACGTCAGCCAGGCGGCATTGCCGACGCCTACCGCCAGCAGCTCTCGCTTATCTTTCCAAGTTTCGCTCATACCTAAATCTCGTGAATATCGCTTACGAGGTCATCTCATCCCAGACCTGAGTCAGTTCTTCGGCCTCGTTTTTCTTGGCTTCATATTCTTTCTGTACCCGCCGAGCCTCTGCAGGATCGCTGTATAAGGCAGGATCGCCTAAGCGCTCCCCCAGCTGAGCCACTTCTTCCTCTAGCTCAAAAATGCGCTTTTCTAAAACATCTATCTTCCAGCGTATCTTTTTGGGAGACGCACTGTTCTGATGCAAAGCCTTGCGATCTTTAGCGATCTGCGTCTTGGTCTTAGCGGATTCGTTTTGCTTGGCCCGAGCTAAGGCCAGCTCTTCCTGGCGTTTTTCCGCCTGCCGTTTTAAGTGGTAATCATCATAATTGCCTATATAGCGATAAGCCTGAAAATCGCGGATTTCCACGACACAGGTTGCAATACTGTTCATAAAGTGACGGTCATGAGTTACCAGAATGATAGTGCCTTCGTAATTCTGCAAGGCATCCAGCAGCGCTTCGCGGGCGGTTATGTCCAGGTGGTTGGTCGGCTCATCCAGCAGCAACAGATTGGAAGGCGTTAATATACAGCGCGAAAGAGCGACACGGCTGCGCTCTCCTCCGCTTAATATACCCACCTTTTTATTGACATCATCACCTTCAAACAAAAGACAGCCCAGAATGGTGCGGATGCGCGTCTGCTCGGTGAACTGCGGAGCGACCTCCGCCGCTTCCTCAAGCACAGTTTTCTCATCGTCCAACGCTTCAGCCTGATGCTGAGCGTAATAGACGGGAGCGATCTTATATCCGGCTTTAATTGTGCCCGAATCCGGCAGTTCCAAATTGGCCAGCAGACGCAGTAACGTAGATTTGCCTACACCGTTGGCCCCCACCAGAGCTACACACTCTCCGCGCTGCACTTTCAGGCTTAAGTCCTTTAGAACTACACGCTCACCATAAGATTTGCTGATGCGATGAATATTGAGCACTTCTTCACCTGAAGCTATCGTCTCAGCAAAACTGGCTTTTAAGGCGCGCTGGTCCTTATCGGGAGCTTCTATCAGCTGGCGTTTTTCGATCATCTTCATGCGGCTCTGCACCCGGGTAGCCAGAGTGGCCTTATAACGAAAACGCTCCACAAACTTCATGTCCTGAGCCAAACGCTTTTGCTGATTGTCATACGCGGCCTGCTGCTGTTCCCGGCGCAGCTCGCGTTCTTGCAAATAAAACGTATAATTGCCCGCATAGCTGGCAATCTTGCCTTGGCGGAGTTCCAGCGTACAGGTGACCAGTTTATCCAAAAAATAGCGGTCGTGAGAGACCAGGAGCACAGCTGCCGAAGTTTTGCCCAAGTAATCTTCAAGCCATTCCACCGTCTGCACATCCAAATGATTGGTAGGTTCGTCGAGCAGCATTAAGTCGGGCTCCCGCAGAAGCATACGGGCCATAGCGCCCCGCATCTGCCAGCCGCCGCTGAATTCGCGGCACTGACGCTTAAAGTCAGACTGTTTAAATCCCATACCCGTCAAAACTGTGGAGATCTTAGCGTCAACTAAATGGGGCTGACAGTGTTCAAAGCGCGTCTGCAGACGATCGTAGCGCTTGAGCAACGACGGCATTTCCTCTTCGGAACAGCAGCTAAGCTGTTCCTCAACAGTGCGCATCTGCTCTTCGAGCTGATCGACATCAGCGAAAACCTCCTGCATCTCTTCATAGAGAGTATGCTCGGGATGGAGCTGTCCTTCCTGACCTAAATATCCCAAACGGCAGGACGGGCCAAAAACAATATTGCCGCCGTCGTGAGGTTCTTCACCGCAGAGTATGCGCAGCAATGTGGTTTTTCCGCAGCCATTGCGCCCTACTAAAGCGACTTTTTCCCCGGGAGCTACGGCAAAGGTCACTTCATCGAGGATAACCCGGCTACCGAATAATTTTGATAATTGATTAACGTGAAGCATAGATAATTAATTATTAAGTAAAAATATAAAAACAAACAAAACTAAAGATGCAGCGCAGCATATCAATGCGCCATGACGGCGAGATAATTTGCAAGTCAGCGGCTGGCTGGCAAACTAATAGCGAGTGTTAGGTCCGCCGCTGCCGTAACGTTCCCGGCCCGTCATAGTTTTAAACTGACTGTCGATAAAACTCTGATCTAAGACAGGGGCAGGCTCAGCCGCGGGCGATCCTCCAGAGCGCAGAACCGCTATGAGCAGGCTGAATAAAACCAGCACTAATGCCACGCCAATGCAGGCAATTATAGTTATAAGCTGTTTATTCCACAGAGTAAAGACCACTTTTACTTCCCGCATCTTGCCCAGCATAGCTGGCGAAAGGTCCCAGCTCAAAGATTTGCCGTCATTCATGCTTTTGTCGGCGTTGTGCGAATCGGCAGCACAGGGCAGATCAATCCTGAGTTTATATTGAGGTGGATATTTGCGCACTAAAGGATCTTTAAGCATTTCCTTTCTCAGCTGTTCATTGTGGGGAAAGATAACATAGATAGTATAAGTCTCTGAAAATAGACCTTCGCTCTTGCTAGAGTGAGCAGTCCCATTATAGGAGGCGATAAAACCATCGATAGAGGAAAAATAAGTAGCTGCCCCAGTGCGCATAACATATCCTCTGTACTCTCCTTCTCGGACAGGTTCAAAAACGATATTGGTGTTCTGTTTTTTTAACTTGGCCTGCAGCGCATCTAAATTCTTTTTGAATTTTTTGAGCACCATCATCTTCGATTCCAAACTGACAGCGCCGTCTTCCCCTATGCTCACCTGCGAATCTAGGCGCATAAAGCCCGCTGTGCCAGCCCAAAGCAGCATCACTGACAGACAGACAGCCATTCGTTTCAGCACTTTATACATATCTTTGCACATACTCCCTGCATATCCCCGCATACTGTATTAGGCTCTAATCCAATGTCGTTAACTTAAGGCTCAACGACATTGGAAATGTTAACTCATATACAATCATCGCCACGTTTGTGCCCGGGTACAAGCTAGCCTATAACATAAGCTAAACCTCGATTCCCCCAACAGTTTTGGGCACCCCCTCTGTCGCATTCGCGACTTCTCCCCCTCCCATCCTTTAGGGGGAGTCAGATAGTTCGCTAGTTAGCTAATCGCTAACTTAACGGGACTGGGCTCTAATCCAATGCCGTTAACTTAAGGCTCAACGACATTAAAAATGTTGGTTCATATATAACTATCGCCGCATTCAGATCTGCGTATAAGCTAGAATATACCACAAGCTACACCTCAATTCCCCAATGATTCCCCAACAGTCTTGAGCGCTCCCTCTATCGCAAGCGACATTTCCCCCTCACATCCTTAGGGGGGAGTTAGATAGTTCGCTTTATCACCTGTGTTTGACGGAATTTGCAGTTTATGCAGAATAATTATACGCTCATGCCTAGCAGCATGGCTTTATTAAATTCGTAGAGGTAAGCCAAAAATATGAAATATCTGCAAAAACTGAAAGAGGAGCTTCGCCCCATTTATTGCCTGCGGGCCGTATCCGAACTGCTGTCCTGGGATCAGGAGACCTACATGCCTATAGGGGCTGCTTCTGCCCGCGCTGAGCAGGCGGCAGCTGTAAGTAAAATAAGCCATAACCTGTTCTGCAATCCCGCCATGGGCGAGCTAATCGGCAACGCTAAGGCAGAGATCGAAGATTCCCAGTCAGAAGACGCGCATCTGGTGCGCTTAGCCGCCTTAGAGTATGAGCGCGAAAGCAAAGTGCCAGCAGAATTAGTGTCCAAACTCAGTGAAGCCTGCAGCAAAGCTCAGACAGCCTGGGTGGAAGCGCGGGCAAAAGGTAAGTTTTCCCTCATGCAAAATGAGCTTGCCGATGTCGTCAGCTATACGCGGGAATGTGCCGAATTTTATGGGTATAAAGACCATATTTATAATGCCATGCTGGAGTACTACGAACCGGGAACAGCGGTAGCCCAGCTTGACAAAGTATTCGCAGAACTCAGACCTCACCTCGTCACCCTAGCAGCTCAAATAAAAGAGGCCCAAACACAGCCTCACGGTTTGTGGAAACAAAAATATCCCATTAAACAACAGCGCATCTTTGCCAATCTCATCAGTTCCTCTATGGGCTATAGCTGGGAACACGGACGCACCGACGACGTTGTCCATCCCTTCTGCTGTTCCTTCTCTACCAGAGATGTGCGCATCACCAATACCTATAAAGAATACGAACCCACGCGTTCCCTGTTTACGGCCCTTCATGAAACAGGACACGCCCTTTACGAACAGGGTTCTCCGGAACGCTGGCAGCATACCCCTCTTGAGGGCGGAACTTCTATGGGCTGGCATGAAAGCCAGTCCCGCCTATGGGAAAATATTGTCGGCCGCAGCCTGCCTTTCTGGGAATACTTCTATCCCCGTTATAAAGAACTCTTCAGCGAACAGCTAGAGACCTGCGATTTAATGCAGTTCTACAGAGCGATCAACGAAGTCAAGCCCTCTTTCATCCGCACTGAAGCCGATGAAGTAACCTATAATCTGCACGTCATGCTGCGCTATGAATTGGAAAAAGCGCTTCTGGACGGCAGTCTTCAGGTTACAGACATTCCTGAAGCCTGGAACGAAAGCATGAAATCTTACTTAGGCATCATACCCGCCCACGACGGTGAAGGCTGCGCTCAGGATGTGCATTGGCCCATGGGACTGATCGGCTATTTTCCTTCTTACGCCTTAGGCAATATACGCTCAGCTCAAGTATGGGAAACTCTGCGCCGTGATCTTCCCGATATCGACAAGGAATTGCGGCGCGGCAACCTTCTGCTGATCCGCGACTGGATGGCCGATCATGTGTACTGCTGGGGACGCCGCCTGCTTCCCAATGAACTGCAGATGCAGGTTGTCGGCGCGGAATTAAACGCCCTTCCCTTTGTCCGCTACTTGGAAACTAAGTACACGGACATATATAAATTATAAACGCACTTCTAACGCAATTCATATACCCGCTTTGAAGGGCTGGCCTTAAAAGCGGCAAAGTTCTCTCCCATAACGGCGGTGCTGTGCAGATAGCGCCGTCTTAGTATGTAAACCAAAGCACACAGCCAAAGTGCTTTAAAATATGCCTTAGGCGACAAACAGTTGCCAGCGACAATTTTTTGGAGGTGCTTCAATGAGTATCAAACCTTTGGGCGACCGCGTAGTTCTCAAACGCTTAGCTTCTGAGCAAAAAACTGCGGGAGGCGTTATCCTTCCCGACAGCGCCCAAGAGAAACCTTTGCAGGGCGAAGTGATCGCCGTCGGCAGCGGCAAATTGCTGGAGAACGGCAAGCGCAGCCAAATAGAAGTTTCTGTGGGCCAAAAGGTACTCTTTGGCAAATACTCTGGTACAGAAGTAAAGATCGACGGTCAGGAAGTCGTCATCCTCGACCAAAAAGAGATATTGGGCGTTTACGAATAGACAGCTGCGCCAAGACACAAATTAGACATTTCAAAACATCCAATCTTTCGGAGGAAGTATTATTATGGCAGCCAAAATGATTATCTACGGACAGGAAGCCCGCAAAGCTTTAGAGCGCGGCGCTGACCAGCTGGCCAACGCAGTCAAAGTGACCCTCGGTCCCCGCGGCCGCAATGTGGTTCTGGACAAAAAGTTTGGCTCACCGACCATCACCAAAGATGGCGTTACCGTAGCTAAAGAGATCGAACTGGCTGATCCGTTCGAAAACATGGGCGCTCAGCTGGTCCGCGAGGTCGCCTCTAAGACCAACGACATCGCCGGTGACGGTACCACGACAGCTACCGTTTTAGCCCAGGCCATGATTCACGCCGGCTTAAAGAATGTCACCGCTGGTGCCAACCCTATGTTCATTAAACGCGGCATCGAACAGGCCGTCGAACGCGTTGTGGAGGAGATCCACAAGATGGCAGTTCCCGTGGAAAGCCGTGAAGCTATCGCCCAAACAGCGGCGATTTCCGCCAACAACGACAGCGTTATCGGCAACATGATCGCCGATGCCATGGAAAAAGTCGGCAAAGACGGCGTCATCACCGTGGAAGAGTCCAAGACGATGGAAACCGTCCTCGACCACGTTGAAGGTATGCAGTTCGATAAAGGCTATATTTCACCTTACTTCGTAACCGACAGCGATCGCATGGAAGCTGTGCTGGATAAGCCCTACATTCTAATTTTCGAAAAGAAAATTAGCTCTATTCAGGATATTCTGCCCCTCTTAGAGCAAGTTCTGCAGACCCAGCGCCCGTTGCTCATCATCGCCGAAGATGTTGACGGTGAAGCTTTAGCGACGCTCGTCGTCAATAAAGTGCGCGGCACCTTCAACACTGTAGCCGTTAAGGCTCCTGGTTTTGGCGACCGCCGCAAAGAGATGCTCAAAGATATTGCCATTCTCACCGGCGCAACCGTAATCAGCGAAGATTTAGGCCTCAAACTGGACAAGGTCACCCTCGATATGCTCGGCCAGGCCGCCCGCGTACGCGTCACCAAAGACGATACAACCATCGTCGAAGGCAGCGGCAAATCTGAAGAGATCCAGGCCCGCATCGCTCAGATCCGCAAACAGATAGAGACCTCCACTTCGGACTATGACCGCGAAAAACTGCAGGAACGTTTAGCCAAAATGGTCGGCGGCGTGGCCATTATCCGCATCGGCGCTGCCACCGAGACCGAACTCAAAGAGAAAAAGACCCGCTTAGAAGACGCTTTATCAGCGACCCGAGCCGCTGTAGAAGAAGGTATAATTCCCGGCGGCGGCACAGCTTTTGTCAAACTGTTGCCGGTGCTTGACGAACTCAAATTCGAAGGCGATATGAAAGTTGCCGTCGATATCATGCGTCAGGCTTTGGTGGAGCCGCTGCGCTTAATCGCCAGCAACGCTGGTGTGGAAGGTTCCGTAGTCGTGGAAAAAGTGCGCGAGCTGCCTGCGGGCATGGGTTACGATGCCCTGAACCGCGAGTACAAAAACATGGTTGAGAACGGTATCGTCGATCCTGCCAAAGTCACCCGCACTGCTCTGCAAAACGCAGCTTCTATTGCAGCCATGATGCTGACCACCGAGACGCTTATCACCGAGAAGCCTCAGAAGAAAGCTCCGGCTGGCGAAGGCATGGGAGATATGGGCGGTGGAATGCCCGGCATGGGCGGAATGCCGATGATGTAGTTTTCCTTTAGATAAATAGCGCCTAGTAACCGACGTTGGCGATATGCTAACGTCGGTTTTCTTTTCCTATAAAATGCGTTATGGTTTAAGAGCAAAATTCTAGAATAAAAAAAGACGATACTCTTGCGAGTACCGCCTTTCCTAGCTTAAGAAGCTAAATTAGATGTTCTTCAGGTTAACTTTGCGGCAGTTAACAACGCAAGGCCACCAGTCAAAGGTCTTGTAGGACTTGCCGTTGCGAACGAAGTTGCCAACGAAGTTATTGTGGTTGACACCGATAGAGGTGATGCCCAAAGACTCTAAGGAGATGACCTCACCGTCTTCAGCGATACCGTTGCTGTTCTTATCGGTCCAAACCTTGAGGCCCTCGAGCTCAGCGCCTTCGAGATTGCCATTGCGGTCGATATCGAGAGAGGACAGCTCTTCGTAGCCGTTGTCATGACCATTAGCTACACCGAACAGGCAGGTGCCATCGATAGAACCATCTTTGTGAGGACGGCAGAGCAGACCATCGTTAGCGCCGACCCACTCCATAGCCACGGGGAAACCGTTGCCATAGAAGTCGAACATAACGGCATGTTTGCTCTTGCTCACATCGGCGGAGTGAGGCATGTACTTGCCTTCGGAAGCTTCGATCTTGCCATCGCCATCAAGGTCGAGGATGATGGGGGATACCCAACCGTTGGCCTCTACGCGGTAGAAGGTCTCTTTACCGTAGTCGCCGGAAGCGATATGAGTTCTGGTGTAGTCCTCGTTCACGCCATAAGCGCCCTGCAGATAGTCGGCATCACCGAGCAGAATGGCATCGCCGTCTTCTACGGTCGTGTACTTACGGTTGTCCCAGACTTTACCGGTGGACGTAGAGGTGCTCATATGGAACTCACCGCGGTTGCCCTCTTTTTTGCACTTATTGGCCAGGTTGTAAACCTTGGTATAAGCAGCATCGATCATGCCCTGAACCTGAGCGGTCTTGGGGTTGGAATAGGTAACGGCGGCAGAGTTGGAATAGACGGTCTTACCGGGGTTGTAACCATCAGCAGTACCCTTAGCACCGGTGATGTGAACCACACCGGTTACATAGGATCTGGAATTATCGACGGTGTTGTCGATATAGACATCTTTCGCACTCTTCTGACCAGCACCGGCGCTACCAGCAAAAGCGGGAGCAGCGAGGATACCAGCAGCTAACAAACCAACGAGAACACTGTATTTAATCTTCATAACAGTTAAACTCCTCTCACATTCATTAGTTACCGACACGAGCCACATGTCAGTAACTCTAGCCAACTGCATTTTAGCATTTCTTCAGTTTAATGTAAAGAAGTTTTTGGTTTTAATTTAGACTTATTTTTTCTGAATTTTCGCTTTTCTTAAGATAACAGCAAAAGGCTTATCTCTAAAGTGATAGAATGTTGTACAATATCATTTCGCATCAATCATCAAATCATCAGGAATAGTAAGGAGATAGGACCTCATGAAGAGATTTTCCAACTGGGGCAAGACAGCTCTCGTACTGGGTTTCTGCTTCTGCTGCGGGCTGAACGCCGCCGAAGCCAAAGCCACCAAGACCACAGCTATGGATTTCAGAGCCAAAGGCGTCAACGCTAAATACTTGGACCTGATCTGCATGTCCACGGACAACGAGTATATTTGCTTTCACTCCCGCGAGCCCAGAGACAAAGATCACGATGACTTCAGGAATAACGTTTACGTTTTCAAAGTCAATGCGGACAACTCCTTAGGTTCCTACAAAAAATACACCATCACCGGAATTCCGAGCATTGAGCAGCTCAATTTCACTCCCGACAACAAATCCATAATTATGATTTCCAAAATGGGAGCGACTATCCTTAAACTGGATTTGGCCAGCGGCAAGGTGACGACGATTATGGAGCACATCAAAGGTCAGCCCGGCTTTAAGGTCTTCCCCAACATCTTGATGCACAGCGACGGGGAACTGCTCATCCAGGGTTATTTCTATGACAAAGACACCTTCTGCGGCCCCAACACCATTTGCGTTTTAAATTACAACAAGACCGGTCTCGACGCTTTCACTTTAGCCAGCGACGTCGATAAAATGCAGGTGGAAACCCGCCGCGGCCACGATACCGTGATCGAGAATTTCACCCGCAAAGACACGGGCTTCTGGGTTATGGACAACAAAGACAAATCTTGGAGCTGCTACCGCTGGATAGACGGCAAAGGCGTCAAAGAATTCGATCACGCCCAAGAAGTTCCCGGCCTATGGGGTTCAGAGTCGCGCCTGCTTTATTCTGCCAAGCGCGCCCCCAATTCGTATGACTTAGTCGTTTACGACGCCAAAACCGACGAAAAGTTCAAGATCAGCGAAGGACGCCGCACCCCTTATTCTTACGTTTTCCTCGCCGACAGCGGCAAAACCGCTATCTTCAACGACATTAACGAGCAGACTAAGACCACGCAGATCATGTACGCCCGCGAGAGCGAAGGCTGGGCCCCCAAGCCCCTCCAAGGCTTAGATAGACGCATTCCCATGGGCATCGAGCGTATTGCTCTGGACGGCCGCAAAGTCATGTACCTCAACGATGACTTTACCTTATACATAGCCGACATTGAAGAATAACTCTCTTTAATTTGTTATGCCCTCCGGCTCACAAAAGCTGGAGGGCTTTTTTCTGTACCTTTTCGCGGCAGCATAAATGCTCATGACCGAGAGCCTCATACTGTCAAGGGGAAGGTGAAATCTTCTATTTTTTTATTATTATGGAGTGTTTTCAGCTGTGCGCTTAAATATCGTCATATCTTGCTTTTTGCTGCTGGGTGCAGTAGGCTGCAGCGTCCCCGAAGGACAAAACGCCGTAACCTATCTTAGTTCTGTCACTGTGCAGGAACGCCGCATAGAGACCGATGCCAGAAACATCGACAATATCATCCGAAATAGCCCCACCGGCCAAACAGATCGGCCCGCTTTGCTAGAGGCGGTGAAAAAAGCAAAGGAGACTGCCCAAACCGGTCAAGAAGTCATAGAAAAGCTGCACGTCCCCGAATCGGCTAAGACCATACACGAGCTTTATAAAGAAGCATTTTCGCTCAATCTCCAGCAGATCACTCTCGCAGAAGAATTGCTGAATTCACCGCAAGATAAAAAGAATCCCGAAAAACGCCAAAAAATGCTGGAGATTAAAACGCAGATTCAGGATGTGGAACAAAAAATACTGGAAGAAAAGCGCCGTCTGTCCAAAGAGTACCAAGAAGTACAGCTGCCTGAAGCGTCCCCAAGCACCGGCTCCACTGCTCCAGAACACGCCGAATCGCAAAAACCGGACAAGGTCTAGCTAGACCATACCAGCATAGTTAAAGTACATTGCCCAATAGAGGTCAACCGTGGACATAGGTTTGAACATAAGCCCCAATTTTATTAGTCAGCTTTTAAGCAACGGCAACAAATACCGCGATCGCGCCGCCTACCGCTATTTTCAAAATAATTCCTGGATTTCTGTCTCTTGGCGCGCCTTTATACACCATATTAAACAGTTTGCTTCAGCTCTGCTCAATCACGGCATAAAGGCCGGAGAGCACGTAGCTATTTATGCTGCGAACTCTCCGCAATGGACAGAGATAGATTACGCCTGCATGGCCACAAAAACGGTCAGCATTGCCATCCATTCCACAGTTTCTCAGCAATCTCTGCAGCAAATCATAGACGAAACCGAACCTCGGCTGGTCTTTGCCGGCAATGCCGAATTAGCTAAAAAACTTGAGGGCCTATTAAAGCCTCAGCAGGTCGTGTTATTAAACGGCAGTCTGCCTGGCTGCCAAACTTTATCGCAATTTGCCGGTACGGCACCGCGAGAGGATTGGTGCCGGGCCGCTGACGAAATTACTCCAGACGATCTGTGGACTATCGTTTACACTTCAGGCACTACGGGAAAAATGCGCGGAGCCATGCTGACGTACGGCAACATAGATCACCAAATCAGCGCGCATCGCCAAGTGCTGCCCGATCTCAGCGACAGCGATTCTTCCTTCTGCCTTTTGCCCCTTAGCCACATTTTTGAACGCGGCTGGTCAGCCATCCAATACGCCTGGGGACTTACCCACCATTACTGCCCGGCCGGCCCGCAAATAATTGAAGCCATCAAAAGCGCTCACCCCTCGGTTATTTGCGTCGTACCCAGAATTTTGGAAAAAATTTATTTATCATTCAATGAGCACCTCGAACGTCTGCCCAAGCTCTCCCGCACACTGCTGAAGCGTTCTCTAGAAGCAGGCAAAAAATATGCCGCCCTCGTAGCTGAAGATAAAAAACCGAACTGCTGGCTGCGCGCTCAGCACGCCCTGCTCGATAAATTCATCTTCGCTAAAGTGCGCTCCCTTTTAGGAGGCAAACTCAAACACTGCGTGGTGGGCAGCGCAGCTTTAGTTCCCGATGTCCACGAATTTTTCCGGGCTATAGGTATTTTCATCAACGACGGCTACGGCTTAACCGAAACGACAGCTACTATTTCCTCCACTCCGCTGGGTCACAGCATCCCCAATACCGTGGGCACGCCTTTGGGTGGTATTGAGATCCGCTTAGGGGAAAATGACGAGATCCAGGTTAAGGGACCCAACGTTATGCGGGGCTATTACCGCAATGCAGAGGAAACAGCCAAAGTATTTACCGCGGACGGCTTCTTCCGCACTGGGGATGTTGGACAGTTTCTGCCCAACGGCTATCTGAGGATAACCGACAGGCTCAAGGATTTTATCCGCACTTCCACTGGCAAATACGTAGCCCCTCAGCATTTGGAATCCCTGCTCTGCATGAGCCCCTATATCGACCAAGCCGCTATCGTGGGCGAAGGGCGCTCTTGGATCGGAGCTTTGGTAGTGCCCGATTTCAAAAAGCTACAAAATCTTGCGGAACAATTGGGTATTCAGGCCGCAAAAATTCAGGATATGCTCCGCAATAGCGAACTCATAAATTATATACAGCAGCAAATCGACGCCATATTGAAGGACGAAGCGAAACACGAACAAGTGCACAAAATAGCTTTGCTGGAACATCCATTTACCACCGACAACGGCGAACTCACGCCAACCTTGAAACTTCGGCGCAAAACTATCAGTGAGCACTACAGGGAAACCATAGAAGCTCTGTTCGCTTAAGCTTGTTTCTCGCGGGTAACCGTCAAATATGTGCGTTACGGCGTGACCGTCAAACATAATTGTTGCTGCGTTTTGCGACATGTTTATGTTTGCGTTATAGCTAATTTAATGGTTAAGGTAGCACCCGATTCTCCCTACAGCTTTGGGCATCCCCTCTGTCGCATCCGCGACTTCTCCCCCTCCCATCCTTTAGGGGGAGTCATAATGTGCCGATGTTAAAGCATATTCATTAGTTGATTGTAAGCGCCAAAACTACGTTTTACGCTTACGTTACGGCGCTTAGCAACACGTCAATGCCCTGGTATTTGACCAACTACGCAGAATGGCCGCGAACAGTTCTCTGAAGCTAAAGCCAGCAGTAACTCAAACAAATTAAAGACCGTTCTCCGTGCAGCGGCGGAGAACGGCCTTTAATTTAGCCCATCAGACAGCCCTATAGACCTCTGAAACTATCGGAAATCTCCACGTGCCAGTTTTCACCGCCCACGGGTAAGCCTAAGCCAACCTGCTTCATAGCTTCCACTGCGCCGGGATAAGCGCCGATATTCATACCACCGATGGAGCAGTCGGCTGCATTACCGGTCTCGTGGCGCGAAGTACCGGGTTTTGCCGCCAGATTGCCCGTACCGTTGAGGTACATTTGATACAGCTTGGCCTGCTCCTCATAAGTACGGAAACCGGAAGTGATGTGGACTTTAGTGCCGAGTATCTCGCCGACCTGAGCCAAACGGTTGAGCAAGTCTTCATTCAAACCTTCGATATCGCCATCGACGTACAACTCTACGATATTAGGCGATATAGCCTCCAGCATGGCTTTAATCTCGGGATTAGTGGCCACCTTCACTGCCTTGTCGGCATCTAGCCCCACAGCTTCCCACTTCTTGGCCTCTTCACCAGTCGCTTTGGCAGCTTGGGCATTGGCGTAATTGCCCACGCCCTGCATGAAGATTTCCGCTTTCTGGTTATCGAGGACATCTTCGCCCTTGGCTTCAGCTTCGATCATCTCCGCTACTTCGGGGTCCTGAGCTGCCGCTAAGGCCGCCGGGCCATAAACACCGAATTTTTCCTGAGCCTGAGCCATGGTCAAATCGGGATGATCTTTCAGATAAGCATCTACATCTTCACGGGCTTTAGCTAAAGACGAACCATCCTGCTGCTCTTCACCCAAAGCACTCACAGAATTGCGCAGCGCTGCGACTTCAGAACGCTGCGGTTCAGGCAGTGTGGCCATCTCCTGCATAAAGTCGGCATCGTTGAGATCGTTAACGCCTTCGGTAACGCGCTCCATGGCCTCGGCATAATTGCCAGCCGCGCTGGATATAGACCGCATTGCCTTGAGATTATCGCCATCCAAACCATTGCCGATCTGCTCATCGGAAAATGCTTTCAAGGCCTGCATAGCAGCAATGTTGGGGTCCTCACCAGCTTCTTCAGCTCTGGCGATGGCCTCTTCCATAGCAGCTTTAGCGCCCTTCTGCATATCCTTAGGCAGGCTTTCCATAGCGCCCTGCATCTTTTCGCAGGCTTCCTGCTCCTGAGCCGCTAGGGTGGTATAGCCGTTCTCGATGATTTCCATAGCCTCGGAATTGTAAGGATCCTCCATGAGGCGATCCTTGGCCCAATCCATCAGCTCGGTGGTTACAACCCCAGTGATCTCCGCTTCGAGAGCTTTCTTCTCATCATCGTTAAGCTCTGCGTAAGGTTTGCCGTACTTGTCCTGAGCGGCAGTATTTTCAGCAGCCGAACGCGCTTCATCCAGGGGAGCTTCGGCATCTTCAGCGGCTTTGTTGAACTGATATTCCGCCTCTTCCTTGCGAATCTCGCGGATTTCAGGGTCTTCCATCTCCTTAGTGGTGATTTTGGCTTCAATAGCGCTCAGCTCTTGCTCAGCAGTGGCCAGCTCGTTCTGAGCCTGTTCCATTTCCTCCTGAAGCTTCTGAATCTCGGTATCTTCCTCGAGAGCTTTTTTGATCTCTTCATTATCCTCGCTCAGCTTAGCAGCAGCTTCGTCCATGCGGGCCTGAGCATCGTCCATAGCCATCTGCTGGGTATCGATCTCCTGCTGAGCGGCCATTTTCTCGTCAGCGATACGGTCTTTTTCATTCTGGAGGTCTTGGAACTTAGCTTCAAGTTCGGTGATTTCTCGCTTATAGCCAGCGATCTCCTCTTCTATAGCCGCCTTACGGGAGACGTAATCGGCATGACCCGCAGGATCGTCATCGCCGGGATCGGATAAAGATGCCAGCTCGCTTTCAGCTTGGCTCAGCAACGACTGCTTGCTACTGCGCGCCTGATGATTGGCAGAGATAGCTTGATCGTTAGCGGCGGCCTCGCTGTTCAGGCCGGTAACTTTCTGCTGGGCTGCGTCTTTAGCTGTCTTAGCGGTCTCAAAGTCCTCTTTGGCTTTTTTATAATCATCAGAAAGAGCGTTCTTTTCATCGCCGAGAGCTTTGTCGATAATTTCTTCGCGGCGGTCGTTGATAGCCGCCTGCTTATCATCGATCTTGCCCTTGAGTTCGTCGATGTTGCCCTGTTTTTCCGAACGCAAAGCCTGCAGCTCGTCCAAATTATCGGGAAGATTGTCGCCAGTCTCATTGGCTTGTCCGGTCTTATTGTCGGTGTTGTTATTGTTACCGCCAACACCGCTCACACCGCCGCCGTTGCCGCCGCCACCGCCTCCGCCGCCGCCATTGTTGCCGGCCTGCTGGGCCTGATCGGCAGCAGCCTGATCAGCAGCTTTTTCTTCGGCTGCAGGGTCTTTGGTTTCTTCCTCTTTCTTTTCCTCTTCGGTTTTCTTTTCTTCTTCAGCCTTCTTAGCTTCCTCAGCCGCTTCCTTGGCTTCATCAGACTCGTTGTATTGCTTTAGGGCTTCTTCTATGTTTTTATAAGTCTCTTCATCAAGCCCCTCTTCGAGCCCCAATTCACTCAGAGTTTTGCCTAAGCTGTCTGGATCATTTTCCATATCGTCTTTATATTTGCTGACAGCATCGGCTATAAAGGCGTTGACCTCTTCACGGGTCATCGGGTCTTTGCCCTCTTCGGCGCGTTTGGCATTTTCCTCATTAATTCCATAGAGGAGATCATTGAGATTCTTTGACTGCTCATCGGTGAGTTCATCGGGTTCTTTGCCGAATAAATTGGCCACCGTTTCTCTGGTAAAATTCTTATCAAAGGCGTCGCGCCTGATCTGCTCGGGGTCTTTTTTATCGTCAGCGGCAGCAGCGTCATCTGCGCCATCCGCTGCTTTCGCCGCATCAGCATCCACATCGTCGTCGGCAGAGACAACCGAACCGGCATCGGCCGCAGCGGCAGCACCCTGATCCGACAGGGCTACCGAATCCTCATTCAGTAAATTAGGCAGAATATCGCCAGCATTGCCAGTTAGAGCTGGCATCTTTCCGGACATTGCCGTCATGGCCGACATCGCCGCGCTGAAAATAGCGTTAAAATTAAAACCGTTCATCTGCATTGCCATAGGGGAAGTTCCTCCTCTGTAACTTGTTCAAGTTTTCACGACAGATGCGAACAAAGTAAATAGAGAAAAACAACTATACCTGCCCGTATTTTCCCAGACGCCTTTCTTATGCGCCTAAGCACACCTATACAAGCGTTTGCAGGAATAATATAAGAAAGCAACAATATATTAGGCTCATTTTACTGACTAATCATTTAGTAAAGTATTTATTGAATAAGGTTTTCAAGCAGAAATAAAGCAGAAAAAAGATAATAATTAAAAAGTAAATCGACACTAGAAAGGATACACCTGTGCAGTTCGGATTAGTCATGGAAGGCGGCGCAATGCGCGGTATGTTTACCGCAGGGGTTACCGACGTTCTTATGAGAAATGGTATAGAATTCGACGGCGGGATCGGCACCTCGGCAGGAGCGGCCTTTGGCTGCAATTACAAATCGCGCCAAGACGGCCGCGTCATACGCTATAATTTAGATGTCTGCAAGAATTGGCGTTTTGCCAGTCTGCGCTCCTTAATTTTGACAGGCGATCTCTATGGCGCGGAATTTTGCTACCACACTATACCCGAGATACTAGATCCCTTTGATCGCCCTGCTTACGCGGAAAATCCCATGAAATTCTTTGCTGTCTGCACCGATGTAATCACAGGCCAGCCCATCTATCACGAATGTCCCCAGATAGACAGCTCAACTCTGGAATGGATACGCGCGTCCGCTTCTATGCCGTTGGTATCCCGCATTGTGGAAATAGACGGCTACAAATTATTAGACGGCGGCATGAGCGACTCCATCCCCCTCCAGGCCTTTGAAAATATGGGCTATCAGCGCAATGTCGTCATCCTGACTAGGCCGAAAGATTATATAAAAAAAGCCAATCCTCTCATGTGGCTGGTCAGAATCATGTACCGCAAATATCCCGCGCTCATCGAAAAAATGGCCAACCGCCACAGTATTTACAACAGCCAGACAGCCTACATATCCCAGCGCGAAAAAGAAGGCGCTGCCTTAGTCCTGCGCCCTCCAGAACCTCTGCCCGTGCGCCCTGTAGAGCACGATCCCGCGCGCATCAAAAAAGCTTATGAGATGGGCCTTAAAGTCGGCCAAGACAACCTGCAAAAAATAAAAGAGTTCTTACAGCATTAAGCGAATATTATACATTTTATTCTGTTTAGTTCTGTTAAGTATGTAGGGCAGGTATGGCCATGTCATTGAATTCAGCAAGAACAAGCGACATTATTTATAATGGAATTCAGCAGATGCGGCGAGGAGTGCGGCAAACCCTTCCGGCAGATTATGCCCTGCCCGATAGGCTGCAGACAGCCGCTATAAAAATGCTGCCTGCCAGCGACTTCCCAAAGCTTAACTAGACAAATCGCCCATCTTAATTATATAGGAGGATTTATGAAAAAGTATATAGCTGAAGCCATTGGCACGGCCGTATTAGTCGCCTTCGGCTGCGGAGCCGCCCTAGTCCACGGTATGCCCAACGATCCCGCCGGAACTGGCATTTTAGGAATCGCTTTTGCCTTTGGTCTGTGCATTGTAGCCATGGCCTATTCCATCGGCAATGTCTCCGGCTGCCACATCAACCCCGCCGTCTCCTTAGCTATGCTCATCCGCAAAAAGATGGATACGAAAGATTTTATCGGCTATGTCGTAGCGCAGATCGTCGGAGCCATTGCCGGTGCTGGTCTGCTGTATGCCATCGTCGGCCCAAAAATCTTTAATGCCGGCGGAGGAGGCTGCAACTGTTATGGCGATATCAGCACGGCCGGATTAGGCGCTGGGCAAGCTTTTTTGGCGGAAGTAGTGCTAACTTTCTGCTTCCTGATGGCCATCATCGGCGTTATCTCCAAAGCGGAATACGCCAGCGTGGCAGGTTTGGTTATCGGTCTCTCCCTGACTTTGGTACATATCTTCGGTATTCCCCTCACCGGCACTTCCGTCAATCCCGCCCGCAGCATCGGCCCCGCTCTCTTCATGGGCGGCGATTATCTGAAGCAGCTGTGGGTCTTCATCATAGCTCCGCTAGTCGGTTCAGCGCTGGCAGCGTTTGCTTACGGCGCAATCGAAGAAAAATCTTAAAATACGCTTAAGACTATGAATTCGCCAGAGTGCCAGCGCTAAACCGCTGGCACTCTTGTTTTATCACAGCCATTATATTCCCGTAACCGATGACGATCGCCCCGCCGCTGAGTGTAAATAAAACAAGCTTAACAGCCAGCTAAACGCTGCGCCCACTGCCTCCCTAGAGTAAAGCCCTGTTCCTGAGCCTGTGACAAAGAACCACCGCAGATAAGCGTCAGCGAAGTCCAGCCCATTTGGAGATTTTGCACAGCCTTTTGCAGCAGTTCTGTCATCTGCTGCGCTAACAGAGCGCTCTTGGGGCTGACCAGCACCAAATAGCGGGGCTTAGCTCCCCCCCTCTCCTCCTCGGTAAGACGCCGCAAAAGAGGCAGCCAAGGAGAATCTACTGCGCAGCAAGATTCGCTTATGACAAAAACCGAGGCATCTGCTGCCACAATTCGCTGCGCGGCTGCCGTCAATTCATCCGTTTGACAGCACTGTTCATCGTGGGGACAGGAGCCGCAGGCCAAAGTGGGGGCAGCGGCAGGATTAGGCCAGCGCATATGTTCCGCAGAGCAGCCCGCTTCCAGAATGCTCCGCCGCAAAGCGACTACTATGCTCTGCGATGCTGTTTCAGCAGAATCCGAAACGATTATAAAACTTTTCACACCAATCGCCCAACAATAGCCTTTCTATCTATCTAAAAATCACTAATATATTGCAAACGTAAATCTAAAACTCATTGCCAGCACATTGGGAAGGTTCGTTTGTGCCTGAAGCGAACAAGCCCATTTGCTGTCCTCAGTTCGCAAATATACCGACTACTACATAGAAGACTATTAAATAGAAAGCAGAAAAATCATGCTGAAACAAGTTTGCTTAGGCACGGCTATCCTGGCATCAGCATACTTACTCGGAAACAGCTTCAGCCCCGCAGCTCAGGCTAAAGTTGCCTGTTCTTCCGCTTCCCCCTGCAAAAACTGCTGCCAGCATACGGCAGCTTGCTCACCAGCCAAGGCTCCGCAAAATAATTGCGCATCCACAGACCAAGGAGAAAAAAATATGGCAGAATTTTATGATTATTCGCTCGTATCCCGAACCGGTGAAGAAATAAAAATGTCCGATTTGCGCGGCAAAGTCGTACTCGTCGTCAACACCGCCACCGGCTGCGGCTTCACCCCGCAATATGCGCCGATTGAAAAGATGTATCTCGATTATCACGACAAAGGGTTAGAAATTCTCGATATTCCCTGCAACCAATTCGGTGCTCAGGCCCCCGGAACCGACGACGAAATTCACGAGTTTTGCACCGTACATTACAACACGACTTTCCCACAGATGAAAAAATCAGATGTCAACGGAGACAGCCAGCTGCCACTCTACAAATATCTGAAATCCCAGCAGGGCTTCAAAGGGCTGGGCGAAGGCAAAATGGCCGACATATTAAAAAAACATCTGGCGAATATCAACCCCAATTACGAAAACGACGATGACATTAAATGGAATTTTACCAAATTTGTCATCGACAGGAAAGGCCAAGTTGTCGCCCGTTTTGAACCGACCTGCGATATGGCAGAAGTGGAAAAGTTCATCGTCTCCCTGCTGTAAGGCTGCAGTTTAGACTGCAGTTTATATAGTTATTTACACCCTAACATTATAATAAACGGAGCAGACATGAACGGTTTAAAGGATTTAAATGTCGATATTTTCAAGCTCTTCGACGAGCAATGGGCCTTGGTAACCGCAGGTACGCCAGATAATTACAATACCATGACCATCAGCTGGGGCAGCCTCGGTACGCTCTGGGCACCTGCCAACAACGGCAAGCCCATAGCTACCATCTACGTTAAGCCCATCCGTCACACGTTCAAGTATCTGGAAGCCAACGAATATTTTACTTTAAGCTTCTTCCCCACCGAATACAAGAAAGACTTAGCTATTCTCGGTTCCAAATCAGGACGCGACGGCGACAAAGTAGCCTTAACCCAGCTCACCCCTAAAGCTGTAGAACACGGAGTGACCTTCAGCGAAGCTTCCTTAACTTTAGTTTGCCGCAAAATTTACAGCGACGATTTTAAGCGTGACAAGATTCCCGCCGATGTCGCAGAGATGTTCTATAAGACTGAAGAACCTCACCGCTTCTATATCGGTGAAGTGATTGCCAAGCTGTAAACCACGCTGTCAGCTGCTTACTGAGTCAGCTGACGCAACATAACTAGACTGCAATAATGGAGAGATTATTATGGCCATAGTGCATATCAATAAAGATAACTTTGAGCAAGAAGTTACCAACAGTGCCAGCACCGTGCTCCTGGATTTTTGGGCCACTTGGTGCGGTCCCTGCCAAATGCTAGCTCCAGTCCTCGAACAGGTAGCCGCCGAGCGCCCTGACATCACCATCGGCAAAATAGATGTGGATGAAAGCAGTGAACTAGCCATGCAGTTCAACGTGCGCAACATTCCTAAGCTGGTCGTCGTTAAAAATGGCAAAGCCGTAGCCGAACAGGTGGGATATTGCCCCAAAGACAAAGTTTTAAGCTTACTCAGCTAATTTGTAAGCGCTGAACCAATGCAGAGCATCAGCGCTTGCCCTCAATAAACGCACAATAAAACTGCAGCCCTAGTCCTCGGCTGTCTAAATTCTGTTTTTGCAGATCAGCGCGAGGACACTTATTTAGGAGTTATAACCCATGAGCGAATGTTCCCACGACTGCGGCAGCTGCGGTGAAAGCTGCAGCGAACGCGATCCCAAAAGCTTTTTAGAAAAGCCTCACGAATCCAGCGAAATAAAGAAAGTTATAGGCGTAGTCAGCGGCAAAGGCGGAGTAGGTAAATCTTTGGTAACATCTCTGCTGGCTGTGCTGCACCGCCGCCTCGGCAAAGAGACAGCTATCTTTGACGCCGACATAACCGGCCCGTCCATTCCTAAAGCCTTTGGCCTTAAAGAACGGGCCATGGCTGATAAATTGGGCATCTACCCTGTCAAAACATCTACAGGCATCGCGGTCATGTCTCTCAATCTTCTGACCGAAAACGAAACCGATCCCGTGATCTGGAGAGGCCCCATCATTGCTGGAACAATTAGACAGTTTTGGACCGATGTGGTCTGGAACGACGTGGACTGCATGTTCATAGACATGCCTCCAGGCACCGGCGATGTAGCGCTTACCGTATTCCAGAGCATTCCTTTGGACGGCATTATCATCGTGGCCTCCCCGCAGGAGCTGGTGGGAATGATCGTGGAAAAAGCCTTTAATATGGCCAAAATGATGAACATTCCCGTGCTCGCCCTCGTGGAGAACATGAGTTACGCCGAATGTCCCGACTGCGGCAAAAAACTGCAGATATTCGGCGAAAGCCATATCGATGAATTGGCGAAAAAATTCGGAGTTGAGCACGTCGCTCGCCTGCCCATCGATCCCAAGCTAGCAGCAGCCTGCGATGCGGGCAAGATCGAAGAGTTTTCCGGAGACTGGCTGAATGAGCTTTCCAGCTTTATCGACCAGCTCCCCGCCACTATAACTTCTCCTACCGAAGAATAACTATTAACTGATTTTAATATAAATATGGAAATAAATATGGTTTCGGTTTAGTTAGGAACCGGAACCATATTTATTTTTAACCTTATTGTTGCATTTATTTCAAACTTTCAGTAGGGATAAAACCAGTCATCGCAAAAGGATATTTATTAACAAAGTAAATTGAGGTGAGGTGGTTTTATGAGCATCAACCCTATGTCTATGGGTATCTCCACCAATTACAGCGTTAGCGGAGTTGCTGCGGGCAGAGTTCAGACAGCGCAGGCCGAACAGGCTAGCCCCGCAGTATCTGGCGATTCTGTACAGTTAGGCCATGGAGATGACGGCCTGTCCCCCTCACCTGCCGCAGCGCAATTCAGCCCCGCTTCTTTAGCCGCTGAGACATCAGCCTCTCCAAGCAGCGCCTCAGCGAGCAGTCAGCCGCAAATTCGCGATGAAGCCCAGCCCAGCGCTTCATCTTCTTCAGATAGCGCAAAAAGTGCCAAAACAGAGGATTCTTTTGGCGGGGCTGATATTTGGCACATTGCCGGAGAGAGCAGCAGTTCCGAAGATACTGCAGCACTGGCAAAAACAGTTGACGGCGGTTTCGAAAAAGCCAGGATCGCCTTAGGGACGGATGGCGATGACACCATCACTGTCACCATGAACGAAAGCGGTAACTTGGTGGTAACCGTCAACGATGAGCAGAGTGAGTTTTCTCCCCGGGATCCCAACGGTATGCTCCTGGTTATAGATGGCGGCAAAGGCAACGATACCATCATCGTGGACAAAAAGGTTACCGTTCCTCTGCGCCTTACCGGCGGTCAAGGTGACGACACCATCGTGGGCGGTTCGGGCAATGACATCATCATTGACAATTACGGCTCCAACAAGATCGACGGAGGCGCGGGCGACGATATCATCATCGCACACGGTTTAGATTTGCCCGCCAACGGTCAGGGCAGCACCATTAACGGCGGTACAGGGCGCGATTATATCGAAGGCAGCAATGCCAAAGATATTCTCAGCGGCGGAGACGGCTACGATGTCATTTACGGTTTAGGCGGCGATGACGAAATTCACGGCGGCGCAGGCAATGATTACCTGGACGGCGGCGAAGGCGACGATACCATCTCTGGCGATGAGGGCAATGATAACCTCGTCGGCGGCAAGGGCAACGATATTCTTTCAGGCGGCGCAGGCGACGATCTCTTAATCGGTGCGTCGGGCCATGATACTATGTCTGGCGATGCCGGGCGCGACCGGGTAATCAGCAACGGCTCCGGCGATCAGATAGCCAGCGACAGCGATGATGCGCCCGTGCAGACTATAGCATCTATGGAAGTACCTGCCAATTTCGAAGCTCAGGGTGATGATATTGAGCGCACCAGAATAGAATCCGATTTGGAGACCCTGGCCCATACCGAACACGGACAAATGATGTTCTCCGAAATCGCCGCTACCGGCCACCAGGTCACCATAGGCCAGGACACTGAAAACGAGGGCAGCTACTGCGCATCCGGAGGGGGACGCTCAGATCCAGGCGTGGGCAGTGATTCCCACATCAATTATTCCACGACCAAAGTGGCCTTGAGAAGCAATACGCCTTGGGCTGAACGTGCGCCTATCGTTAGCATGTACCACGAGATGTGCCACTCCTACAACGCCGCTGTGGGCGATATGGACACAAAATTCTACGACGCATCCGGCCGTCAGGTTTCTGGCTGGTCTGAAGGTACTAAAGGTGTGGAATATCAGGCTATGGGCGTGGACAATCCCAGCGTTAAGCCCAACCCTCATCTGCTAACCGAAAACGGTCTGCGCGAGCTCTTTGGCCACGTTCACCGCGATAGATACTAAAATAGCCGCAATGCTGTACAGCTTAGCCATGTACAGCATAATAAGCACGCTATCATTTAGGCTCAGCGGTACAGGCTAAATGAAAACCAGAAAAGAGGCAGCATGAGCATCAATCCCTTACATTTAGGAATATCGGCTCTCCCCAACGGCGGCTCTTCACCCGCCTCTGCTCAGTGTGCCTCAGCGGTCATCGCTGACAGCCAGCCGCTTCCCTGTGATGGAGTAGAACTCAGCTCCTCCTCTTCACTGCTGGAACAGTCCTCAGCCCCTAAACATACCGCTGCTGAAGTGCCACATAACAGCAGCACTCCCGGCGCAGACTCAGCAACATCCGCCCAAGATGACGAGCGTTCCGCGCCTTTATCCCGCGATGCCCATAAACTTTTCGAGACCATGACCGATGTCCGGCGCGAAGAGGTCTTAGTTGCCGCCGGAACCGACGGCAACGACGAAATCTTTGTGACCATGAACGCCAACAAATCGCTGATCATCACGATTAATGGCGAGGCAAGCTATCTGCCCGAAAGCGCCCAATCCCGTCTGATTATCGACGGCGGAGCGGGCAATGATCGCATCATCGTGGACAAGAGCGTCACCGCCGACCTGCGCATCACCGGCGGCGAAGGAGATGATTACATCATCAGCGGTTCCGGCCATGACCGCATCTTCGACAATTACGGTTCCAATTATATTGACGGCGGGGCGGGCCACGACGTTATAGTCGCCCGCGGTGCCGATGTTTGGCCCGATGGCCGTGGTTTTGTCAATCAGCTGTTCGGCGGAGAAGGCAACGATTATATTGAAGGCGGCGACGGCAATGATCTGATTCAGGGCGGCGCTGGTTACGATGTGCTCTACGGTTTGGGCGGAGATGACGAAATCCACGGCGGAGAGGGCAGCGACTATATAGATGGCGGCAGCGGCAATGATCGCCTCTTCGGAGAAGCCGGCAACGACAATCTCCTCGGCGGCCAGGGAGACGATGCCATTAATGGCGGCATAGGAGACGATCTGCTCGTAGGTGCCTCGGGAAGCGATAGCTTCGACGCCTCAAGCGGTGCCAACCGCATCATCAGCAGCGGCGCGGAAGACACCGTGCTCGCCGCCAGTGCTCAGACCACTACAGAAACGCTAACCCCCATCGGAATGCCCCACCACATCACCAGCAACGGCGACCGCTCAGATCGCGCCCGCATCGATTCCGATTTAGAGGCCCTGGCCAGCCTGCCCCACGGTCAGAAAATGTTCAGCGAGATAGCCCAAACCGGGCATCGCGTCGACATCGAGCTGACCCCAGACGGCAGCGCCTGTGCCTCCTTCGCGGGCAATACCCAGCGCGGCGTAGGCAGCGATTCGCAGATATTCTACAATGCCAGTAAAATTGCCCTTTCCACCGATATGCCCTGGGCCAACCGCGCTCCCATTGTCAGCCTCTATCACGAGATGTGCCACTCTTACAACGCCGCCGTAGGCAATATGGACAAAGGCTGGTATCAGAAAGACGGCACCAAAATGCCCAACGGCGAAGGCACTCCGGGCTTAGAATATCAGGCGGTGGGCATAGACGTCCCTGGTATTGAAGGCAACGATCCCTTGCTCACGGAAAACGGCCTGCGCGATTTGTTGGGCTATCAAAAACGCGAGGAATATTAAATCTGCATAATTCAAAGCAATAAATTGCAAGCGACTCATGAGCACACCAGCATAGAGCGCAGCAAAGTTACCGCAGCTGGCAAAGAAAGCAAAGCAGTTTTAAACTAAAAAAGGCCCCGGCCAGCCGGAGCCTTTTTTAGTTTAAATCATTACTTGATGGTAATGCGGCCTTGAGGCTTAGTATAGTCTTTCAGATTGCCCTTCAGACTCTCGATGTAGTTGATGAGCATCTGATAATCGCATTCGCCCTCATTGATGATGTATTTCTTCTTGGCAAACATGGTGAAGCCATCGCCGCACTCTTTTAAGGTGAAGTTCTGAGAAGCGACGGTATAAGTGGCTTTGGGATCGAGGGGCACATACTGGCCTTTAGAATTCAAAACTTTGACATCTTTGACGCGGCGGGCTCCATCGACTTTGACAAACATGCCTTTTTCGTCGAGCACGACGTGGCTGGGAACGGAAGTGTCAATAGTGCACTTCAAACCGGAAACAGAGAGGAACCCACCACACTCTCCCAGGGAATTCTTGCCATCGGTCGCTTTGGATTCGACAGCGCGGTAAGCGTGCTCCAAGGCATCCAAAATATCCTGACCGGTAGCTTCACAGCAGGCCAAAGTATTGCCATAAGGGTGCACGGAAATTACGTTGTCAAAAGTAATGTCGCCTTTGGGCAGCCCGGCGCGGATACCGCCGCCGTTGACGATGCCGATGTCGGACTTAGCGGCGTAACGGTAAGCATCAGCGCTGAGGTCGCCGATAGCGGTTTCACGGTTGCGCACCAAGCGGCAGCCATTCTCGTCACAGTCACTGACGGCTACACTGCTGCTGGCTACTACGGCGTTAACAGAAGCTTCATACTGTTTTTTGATATTGCTGATAACGTTTTCAACTCTGGGGTCTTTAGCGGCAACTTCCTCTACGAGGCTAGTGGTAATCTTGCCATCGGTATCGATAACCATGCGGCCGATTGTGCACAGTTTAGTGCCGGTGGAAGTCAGAATAGCTTCGCGGCCATCGAGATTTTTGATTTTGCGGCAGGGAATGGTGCTGTGCGCGTGACCGTCGAGGATCACGTCAATGCCGCGGGTATGTTCGATAAGATCGACAGAAGTATAAGGAATAGATTCGTTAGCGTCGCCCAAGTGAGCTAAAATCACAACATAATCGGCACCTTTTTCCCGGCACTCATCGACGTATTTCTGAATGCAGCTGTAAAACTTCTCGGGATTCTCGCCGTTGAAGCTGTAAACGAATTGGCCGTTTTTCTGGAAAGTCGAAGGTGCAGATTTGGTCAGGCTTTCGGGAGTGCTGACGCCGATGAAAGCCACCTTAACAGCATGGTCGCCGAGGCCGTACTCAGCGATAGCGTAAGGCTTCAACAGAGGTAAAAGCTCGTCTTTGCCAGTGCCGGTATAAGTGATGTTGCAGGCGAGATAGGACGTATCCGCACCTTTGATCAGTTTAACCAGCTGTTCCATACCGTAGTCGAATTCGTGATTGCCAAGAATGCAGTAATCATAACCGACAGCATTCATAATGTCCACGAGGTACTGGCCTTTGGAAAGCGTACCTATGGTTTCGCCCTGGATGGCATCGCCATTATCCACCATAGTCACATAGGGAGTTTCTCTCTCGCACTGCTTCTTGTAAGCGGCTAAGCTGGAGTATCCCAATCTTTTGGTATCTTTTTTTCTCTCGATACCGCAGTGAACGTCGTTGGTGTACAGGATAACTATTTCCTTATCGGGACGGGCCGCACCGTGTCCGCTGCAGCAACTGCCACAGCAGCCCTGACACTGCTCGTTGGCGCCGGCCAGTAAAGGCAGGCAGAACACGAGCGCCAAGATGCTGAAAAGCATCAACAGTCTTTTGTTCTTCATGAGCTTTCTTTGAGCTTCCTTTCCTTTGTTGAGTTATTAGCTAACCTCACTAAAGCCATAAATAGCATTAGATTATACAATAAAAAAATAATTAAAAAAAGTTAAATAATTACCAAGGCAGGAGCAAAGCGATAATATTTAACAAACCGTATTTTAAATGCAGCTGAGCCGACATCTTTTCCAAAGCCACGATATTTTCGCGGGAGACCTGCGGATCGCTGTATGTTTTGGCCATTTTGAACAGCTTAGGCCAGAGCAAAATAGTCAGGGCCGAAGTGTAAGGCAAATAGCCCTGGCTAACGCAATAGCCTTGAATGGCATAAGCGCCAATCCACATGCCCGCATAGAGTACCAGCGCCCCGCGCCGCCCCAAACGGGTGGCCATGGAGCGCACTCCGGTTTTGATGTCGTCTTCCACATCGCGGATATCGTTGGCCTGCATAACCATAGATATCAGCATGGCAACAGGTGTGGCAGCTAAGACCACCCACCAGGCGAAATGTCCACTCTGAATGAAGTAGGAGGGCAAAATCATCAGATGGCCCATCAAAAACAGCACGATAATCGGTCCCAAACCGGCTTCTTTATAGGAAAGCGGACCGCCCGTATAGCTGCGCCCGCCGATAAGGCCGATCAAACCGAAGACGAGGATCTGCCAGCCGCAGACATAAGCCAAATAAAAGCCGATTAAACTGGCTAGAGTAAAAGCCCCTATCGCCCCATTGCGGACGTGCTCCAGTTTGATGCGTCCTTGCACCAGGGGGTTGTCGATGTCACCGAAGGTGTCTTTCTGCTGGTCCTGTCCTTTGATCCAGCCATCGTAAACGTTGCAAAGGTTGACCCCGCACTGCATGAGTACTCCGGCGATCAGCGTCAGGGCGAACAGCCCCCAGCGGTGGTACCCCTCGTGCCAGGCTAAAGCCGATCCGTAGATGACCGAGGTAGCGGCTATGACCCAGGCGAAACATTCAGCGGTTTCAGCCCAGTCCTTAATCCAGGTGATGATTTTCTTTTTCATCCTAGCCTTCTTTCATCTTTCATTAACTACACAAATACCATAAGCTGCGCAAAGCATCAGAAATGCCTTGTTAAAACCGCAGCTATGCTCTTTTGTGAGGCAAAACTAATATGGCTCACCTTGTTTTTGGCGCAGGTACTCTTCCAATTCGGGGGTGCGCGACCAGTATTTGCTTCCCCAATTCTCAAAATTCCATTCTTCCATGTACTCATTACATTCGTAATCTATATAGTACAGCTTACCGTCACGCACAACGAAATTGCTAGGGAAATAATCTATATTCAGCCCGGCGCTTCTAGCCTGTGCCGCCATTCCGCGCACCGCCGGAACATAGGGTTCCGCCGATTGCCCCGCGATAATTAATTCCAAGACGGTAGAGCCTGCGATGTACTCTTTAACTATCAGCTCACTTTCCCTATCTAAAGCCAGCATGCGGGGAATGCGTATGCCCGCTCGCAGCAACCTTTGATAATCGCGTTCCTCAGCTTCGATCTTATTGCCGAAGGAATAATAAGCGCAAGGCTCATGATGAATCTGCTTCAGCACCACCTGGCTACCCGCCCGCTCAGCTAAATAAGAATAACCGCCTTTGCCGTGCCCGAGCAGCTGTTCCACTATAAGCAGCTGAGCGTTAACGGAGACGGCAGTACCAGGTGAAAGAATCATATCGCTATTCATAAAGCAGTATATGCGTTTTACTGATAAAAAAGCCTTCACAGCGGTTAAAATTCTAACATTTTCTAATAAATAACGTAATATTCAAAATACGTAAGTTTAACGACAAAAAACAGCCTCTGCGCTCCTGTATAGAGCTGCCAGAGGCTGTTCTAAATTAACTAGGCTGGCGGCCGCAGATTATTCTGCGAGTACGTCTATTCTTCGGGAAATTGCGCCATGCCTATATAAAACGATCCTAGTGTTACCGACGCTAACCGGAGTAACTAAGCCATTGGCATCGACTGTAGCTACATTTTTATCTAAGCTATCCCAATGCAAGCCCTCATTAAGATACTCATCGGTGCCGTCGGTGTAATGAATATGCCACCGCAGCTGCAAGGGATTACCCAGCGTTGTTACAAAGCTGCCGCTATCTGATTCTACGTTATCACTTTCTATTAACCTAATACTAACTTCCTGAGAGACTGATATGCCTTTATACTCAGCGCTGATGGTGGTCCAACCGAGATAATCCTCATAAGGTATCAGCTGGAGCTTGCCGGACTCTGTATCCTTAACAAAATGCAGAGCACTTTCATCACCGCTCAAACGGACATCATCGCTCATAGTTATATCTTCGGAATGGCCATCACTGTAATTGGCCATAATTAAGATATTAAAGCCAGTAAAAGGATCGGTAGCGAATTTGCCTGTCTCAGAAATTAAGGTCAGCGTCTGCAGCACAATTTTCACCTCGATCTCTTGAGAAACCTTAACACCTTCAAATTCAGCGGTCACTTTAGCTTTGCCGATTCTCAAGCCTTTGGCTTCTCCGTAAGACACAGTCAGAACCACAGAAGAATCGCTGCTCCACTTAACGGCATCCTTTAAAGTTACATCTGCAGTGGTGCCATCGGTATATTCAGTCTCTAAGGTCAGCTGCAAAGTACCGCCGGCAGCTACGATAAATTCACCAGTCTCCGAGCCTATAGTCAAAGAAGTAGGCACCGCCTCGGTAATCGTTATAACAGCAGTGTCGGTCAGAGTCGGTCTGTAAATATCCCTTACGGTAATGCTAGCCTCACCTACGCCAGTTGGAGTGACCACACCGTCAGCTACGGTGGCCTTGCCTTCGGCCGACCAAAGCAAACGGTCGGTCACGTCCCGGGTAGTGCCGTCGCTGTAAGTACCCAGAGCGCTAAGATTGAGTTCCACGCCCACGGGAGTTGCAAAGACGCCGGTTTCGGAATCGATACTGATGCTTTCCAAAGCCGCATCGGTTACTTCAAGTGTAGTAATGCCGGAGAATTCGCCTAAAACTGCGGATATTTCCACAGTACCCACAGCCACGGGCATTACCAAACCGGTTTCATCGACTATAGCGATATTGCGGTCAGATGAGTTCCACTGCACATCTTTAGTTACATCGTGGCTCACTCCGTCTTCATATTTCGCTTCAGCGCTGAGATAGACTGGCACTCCGATAGGTGTCTTTGCGGACGCTGGAGTGACGCTCAAAGCGCAGGGATTTGACATCAGCGGGAACGCGTGCGCAGCTGAGCCAGCACGAACCGGAATTCTACGGCGGCAACACTGACATTTTCAGCGTGCTCGGAATCGTCATGGCTGTTCTCGCTGTGGCTGCTTCCGCTGCAGCCGGTCAGCGCCGCCACACAAGAAAGCGTGAACACCAACAGCAGAACGCTAAAATTACGTAAAACTACTTTCTTTTTAAATTCGCTTAAAATAGAGCACACATGTCCTCCTAACGGCAATATACACGATGGAATCAGAAAATTTAGCCCAGCTGATTGTTACAAAATAATATTAGATATACAATATTGTACAAACAACATTATATATCTAATATCTCAGGCTAACACATGCAATTAAATAATAGACCTACATTTTAGGCATCCATATCCTGCAAAATGCAGGTTGAATATAGCACAATAGACCTAGCAATAGTACGCGTTATGGCGATTATTTATCATTCATTTAGATTACTTTTTATCATACTGCTTTATTGCGCCAGCTTCTGCCCGCTACGCTGCTTCGCTACGCTCAGAGGCTACGCTTAGCAGAACTGCCGCAACGCCAGGGCGACGGAAGACGGGGCAAACGATAACTTGTTCGCAAAGCCTTAACTAAATGACATTGCGTTATGTTGCATCATATACAATTATCGCCACGTTTATGCCAGGGTACAAGTTAGCCTATATGGCATTAGCCATTAAACCAGGCCAGCAAAATAGGGAGAAGTTAAGGAATTGCGTATCATACACATGTTAGGAGATTAAGGCATGAAACGCAGAGAATTTTTGCAAGCCGCCGCAGCCTTCTTAGGCTGCCTGGCGTTGGGCTGCCCTCCCGCAAAAGCCTCAAAGGGCAAAGATTATTACCACATTTTGCTCCTCAGCGATCTGCATCTGCCTGTGCGGGTACAGCGCTGGCCGAAACAAGCGGAGCAGAAAGAGATTTGGCAAAAAAAGCTGCAGCTTATCAAAACAGTAAACTCCTGGGACGTAGACGAGGCAGCTCTCTTGGGCGACTTTGCCGCCTATACCGGCTGTGAGACGGAATTCCGCGCCGTGGACGGGTACATCGGCGGCCTCAAATTTCCCTATTACGCTGTGGCGGGCAACCACGACTATTTCTACAAAGACGAACCGAGCGCCAAGGGCAAGCTGGTGAAGTGTACGAAGAAGCACAGGAAGGCAAAGCTACTCGCCTTTCAAAAACGCTATCATTTGCCGAGACTCTACTATGCCCGCAGCGTAGCCGGCTGCCGCCTGCTCTATCTCGCCCCGGACGGCCTCAATACATATATAGACCTTTCTCAGGCGCAGCTCGATTGGCTGAGAGAAGAAATCGCCGCCCATCAGCACGGGCCTATGCTGTTCTTCTGCCACGCGCCTCTACTAGGCACGCTGCGCAACTATTATAAATCTATCAACACCCCAAATTTCACGGCCCAGCCTCCGGACAAGTTAGCCAAAATGCTGTTTGATGTCCCTCAGGGCAGCCTGTGGCTCTCCGGCCACACGCACACGCCGCCCACGGAAGACAGCTACGCCGATACTGCCATCAATCGCGTCAACAGAAATTTAGTGAACATCCACAATCCCTGCATCGATGTGCCTAATATTTACACAAATTCGCTTTTCATTTACAAAGACCGCATCGTTGTCCGCACCTATGATCATAGCGCGAAAAGATGGCTCAGCGGCATCGACCGCACATTTCCATTTCCCGGCGCATAAAGTAAGCGAAAATACCAACATAATAAAAAACGGACCCTGCTGCCAAAGCAAGGTCCGCATTCTTTCTTGGTGGAGGTGGCGGGAATCGAACCCGCGTCCGAAAAGTCCTCCGCGACAGCTTCTACGAGCGTAGCTGCAGTTTTAATCTCGGTCGGCGAGCTCCCCGAAGCCGGATCTGCGCTTTCCATGCCCTCTGAATTTCCCCGCAAAGAGCCGAGAGTCCAGCTCAGGCGGGTATCCGACGTAGTTGACGCCCAACGCACTCCCATCGGAAGAAAGTACGCGGACGCGCCTTAAGCGGCGAGAGCCAAATTATCTTCGGCAGTTATAAAAAAGGCCCACTGTTTAACGAGATCGGTGGAATCTCGGCTCGCTACCATCGGTAAGGCATCTCCCCGTCGAAACCTGAACACCCCCAGATGGGCTGACATCAGTCAGCGTAGTAAATATTAGCACACCTAGATAAGTTGTGCAAGCATAACTGTCCACAACAGCCAAATAAATCTCGCCTAACGGTAATTAAGTATTGCAATAATCACCCAGATTATTCATAATACTTATATGCAAATTGCTATCTTATAGAATTAATATCATTTAGTTAGCGATCAGCTAACTTGCGAACTATCTGACTCCCCCTAA
>JAUNIO010000025.1 GCA_030535355.1 bacterium
TAAGTAAATAAAATCGCTCTGCTGTTGTCAAAACCGCCTTCCGAGAAGGCGACCGCTCAGAACCTTGTCCCGAACGCCAGGAGATAATAGCACTATTATGTATTTATGTCAAGAATAATTTCATCCAATTTTACAAAAAAAAAACGATTTGCTCCGTTCAGCACTGCCGGAAGCAGTACTGCTCAAAAAAAATAATTGAATCTAACAGTTTTTTTTGCTTTCTTCAGTCAGCCTGCCTAAAACTATCATAGAGGCGTTAAAATAGGCTTCCAAATTGCCTAAAACATAATTAATTAATTGAATATTATTAAATTATATCAAATAATTTTTTACAATACGAATTCAACTATTGCCTATAAATTCGAAGAAAACAGCTCGTTATGTTATATTGAATTTAAAATTTTGAATTACATTGCTTAATATGATATATTGTCGCCATCAATTACAATACTGTCCAAGGAGGGCAAAATAATGTACAATCACGAATGGGCTGCCTTTGTTAGAACTAACCGCAAACGCTTAGGCTTTAATCTGCGCAAGCTGGCTTTTTTAGCCGGCATTGATGCGAGCTATGTAACATTAATCGAGCGCGACGGATACGTTCCCAAACGCGATAAAGTAGTCGCCATAGCCAGGGCTCTGGAAACCGATATAGATCGCACTTTGCTCGAAGCAGGATATGCGCCGGAAAGCATACCCATCAGCACCATCATGGGAAAGACCAGTGTGGAAGCAGCTCGGGATGTGCTTATACCCGAGCTCAGCCAATGCCTGCACGAACTCGCAGCATTAAGTCAAGTGCAGCAAATTAAAGTGGCTGATTTTCTAAGTACCTTTATTTGCACGCTTCGCTTCAGGGAAAGAGAAAAGCAGCATTATACACACATTGCGAAGAAGCGCTCTCTAGATGCTTAGATTTTGCTTCTGCGTCTTTATTAAACAGCACAAATAAAAATAAAATCAAGCAACGGTTCTCGCCAACGGGCCAGCGCCATATATACATTTAACGCTGGCTCTGGCTATCGCATCGCTTGCACCAGCTTCCGCGCCAGCGCTGCTTCGCACAGCCCATAGGCACCTTGCGCGGAGCTGGCGACTCGCTATTATGATGGGGTTTTAAACTGAAAATCTCCGTAAATAAGCCAATGATCGCTCCCCATCTCCCCGTCCGGCAAACGCTGCACGCCTCCTCCACAAGCCTCAGCTTCCATAGACGCGGGATACAGAACGTAGTCGATAGCGCGGTGCGTGGGAGGGTGAGTTATAGCATCAGCGCCAGAAAGTCCCGCCAGCGAGCTTTTCCACACACTGCTGTTTTTTTCTAAAAAGATTTGCCCTACCGCAGAATTCGGGGTATCGTTAAAGTCACCAGTCAGAATATAACGCCGTCCAGGGAATGCAGACATCTCCCCAGCAATAATCGCACGGACAGCCTTTGCTTCTCCTAAGCGCACTTCATCTGCCCTCTGACCTCCAGCCTGGGCTTTAAAATGCGTAGTGTAAACAGTTAATGGCATGCCTTTAATATTGATGTCGGTGCGCAGCAAATCGCGCCGCAAAAAAGTCTTTTTGCCATCTGGAAGCGGAAAACGCACTTGCTTATGGCTCTGCACGCTGTCAATGGGATACTTAGAGATAACCGCCACATCAATGCCACGCATATCGTTGCCTTCTACCAAGGCGCGGTAAGGATACTGTCCAGGCAAATATTCGTCTAAAAAATCGTTTAATATACCTATATTTTCGACCTCTTGCAAAGTGACAACGTCGCCGTCAGCCAAAGCCAGAGCCCGAGCCAGTTTGGCCATATCCTCTGTAGATTTAGGCGGTGTCTCTTCATCTTTCTTATGCGGATCATCTATGCTGTCAAAGAGATTCTCCACATTAAAAGATACAATTCTAACGTCTATTGATGAGGCATTTGTCTCTGGGCCAGCGTTTATCTGCACGGTATCTACAACAGTGCCTCCTTCCCCACTGCGTTCGCAGGTACCGCTGGAATGATCGCTGCCGTATGTGCTATTGGGCAAATTGCGATAACTAAAGCTATTGTGTGTATTGATATTCATAAACACAATATAGCGAAGTCTGGCAAAAGATTATGCAGGCAGCTATGTAAAAATATCAGCCTGCAAATGTAAACATACAGCATATACCTCAATGAATTCCCATTAAAATCCCAGTTATGTCAATAACTTGCCGGCATGAACATAGCGATAATGCATATCTGTAGCTTTTGTGCTGGCTGACCATGACGTTTAATAGCAGGAATATCCTCTAATTTGGGGTATCTTGAAGCAATTAAAACGAGCGGTAGTGTTTTTTAATGTTTTTGGTAGTGTTTTTAGGGGCATGTATTAAAAATATGTATTAACAATACGCGCCGACTTCAAGAAAGGGACCATCATGCAGACTTTCCCGCAATCCCAGGAACCATTAAATACCGAAGAAGATGACGACGATGTTTATACTGACGAAGATTCCTGGAACGATTGGAGCCAATACAGTGACGAAGATGATGACGACGACAGTCTCAGCGATGAAGACGACGAATAACTTGTTACTGCCAGCAGTCATACACAAAACGCACGCAAATCACCGATAACACAATAATGCAAACAAATGGTGTAAATATCTAGCTTATGCGCATTGCATTAATAGAAGCCAGCGATCCCGAGCGGCCCTCTCAAGTTTATATGCCTATGGGACTGGCCTATCTCAAAAGCTGGTTGGAGCGCCAAGGACAGCACCAAGTACTGCTGGCCAGGTCTGTGCGCGATGCGCTGGCATTTCATCCTAAGGTGATAGGCATCTCAGCCGTTAGCCCTAATTTTCCCTATGCCAGAGAGCTGGCCCGATCTATACGCCAACAAAGCGATATTCCCCTTATTTTAGGCGGTCCTCATATCTCCAGTTCACCGCATACCTTACCGCCCGAATTTTTGGCTGGAGTTTTAGGGGAAGGCGAAGTCACCTGCTCTGAATTGCTTGCTCTTCTGGAGACTATATCCACCCCCCAGACATCAGAGTTAGCCAAAATTAACGGCATCGCCTATCATCAAAAGGAGACAGATTCCTCAGCGCCGGTGGCCAAAGTATGTCTCACATCTCCACGGGCTATGATAGAGCGTATTGATGATATTCCCTTTCCCGATCGTTCCTGGGCAGATCCCAACGTGCCGCTGTGGTCTTTTTCTTCCCGAGGCTGTCCCTTTCACTGCACATTCTGCTCAACAGCCCGTTTTTGGAGCCAGTATCGTCTGCATTCACCGGCCTATGTCGCCAAAGAATTGAGACAGATTCTGCTAAGCCGCAGACCCAGCCTGCATATATTCATGGACGATTTGTTCGCCGCCAATTTGGAACGGCTTCGCCAGTTAAAAGCTAACTTTGCTACAGAGCTGCCTTACAGCGTCCCTTTATCAGTGACCGTACGCGCCGATCTGGTAACCGAAGCTATCTGTCAGGCTCTGGCCGATCTTAACGTACATTTCTGCCACTTAGGGATCGAATCCGCCTCTGACCGGGTGCTCAGTTATCTCAAAGCGCAAACCACTACAGTAGAGATCAATCAGCGCGCTTTAGATTTACTGCAGAAATACCAATTAGCAGCGGTCGGTTCCTTTATCATCGGCGCTCCCAATGAAGAAGATGAAGATATTGCCGCAACCTGGAAGTTCATCAGCAGCAATCTAGAAACCGGCAAGCTGAAGTCGTTTTCTTTTGGGCCTTTAGTCGCCTTTCCCGGTACCAAAGTTTGGGAATACGGCTGCGAAAAAGGCATCATAGATCCAGAACATATAGACTGGCGCAGTTTAGACATCGACCTGCGGGCTTTCAATTTAGAAAAATACACGCTGTTTTCGCCGTTAGAACGGCAGCGCTTTGGTTACTGGTTTAACCGTTTCCACGAGCGCTGGAACAGTCAGTTCCGACATCGTTGAACGATATTTACCATTTCCCCCAATGTCATTTAGTTAAGGCTCGATAACATTGGAAATGTTGACTCACATACAATTATCGCCACATTCATGCCCGCGTACAAGCAGGCATATCACATACGCTAGACCTCGCTTCTCCAACAGTCTTGGGCACCCCCTCTGTCGCAAGCGACATCTCCCCTTCCCATCCTTTAGGGGGAGTTAGATAGTTTCGCAAGTTAGCTAATCGCTAACTAAATGACATTACCCTTTCCCCCGATTATAGTTTATGACCTGATAAAAATATGAGCAAATCCCTTCCCAGTGAAATAATCGACTTCAGCCAATACGAAATTGCCTCAAAAGGCCAATTAAAAGCCCTGCGCACCAATGGTACCTGGGCCAGTGCCTGGTCCACAGCTCCGGGAGATCAAGCCCAGCTGCTGATCGGCGGCAAGCGCAAAGGTGCCCGCGAATCCTGGCTGCAGACTATCGTCTCCCCGGGGCCAGGACGTGTAGCTCCTATATGCCCACATTTTGCCCGCTGCGGCGGCTGCGCCTGGCAGCATTTGAATTACGCAGCTCAGTTAGCGATTAAAACCAAGCCTTTAGCTCACGCCCTGCGAAACATTGGCGGTGACAGCCTTGAGCTACTGCCCCCCTATCCCGCCCCTAAACCCTGGCATTACCGCAGCAAAATCGAACTCAGTTTTCTCAACGATGACTTAGGCTTCAATCGGCGCGGCTGCTTTGGGCGCATCGTCCCCATAACCGAGTGCTTTATAGGTCCTTCCTCAAACCGCGAAATAATCGCTTCAGTACGCTCCTGGATGAAACGCCATAGCCTCAGCTGCTGGGATACCCGCAGCAACAGCGGCCTTCTGCGCTATCTGATCATCCGCCAGTCCTCCGCCGATCACGGCGTTTTGGCCGCTTTGGTCACCGGCCCCGACTGCCCTGAAGCCGCTCTGCGGGAACTGGCCACCGAGCTCTCTCAGCTTCCCAACCTGCGCGGTTTTGTGCAGGCCGTGCAGACCTCGGTGGCCAGCGCCGTGGTCGTCGACGAGGTGCGCGTGCTTTACGGAAGCAACCACTTAGAGGAACGCCTGGGCCCGCTGCAGTTCAGCCTCAATTTCCAGTCCTTTTTCCAGTCCAATCCGCCGGCCTTTGCCAATATGCTGCGCACCGTGGCCGACTGGCTGCCGGTCAGGGGGCATTTGCTCGATCTCTACTGCGGCGTTGGCACCATCGGGCTGACTTTGGCCCTGAGTTCGGGCTGTTCACTGACCGGAGTGGAGATAGTGGCCTCGGCGGTTGAAGACGCACAGGCCAACGCCGAACGCGCCGGCATTAAAGCCGATTTTCACTGCGGCAATTCCGAGGAATGGCCGGAATTGGCCTGCGACGTTCTGGTCATCGACCCGCCGCGCTCGGGCTGCCACCCCAAGCTGATCAAGCGCCTGCCTCAGGAAGGGCCTGCGCAGATACTGTATATATCCTGCAATCCCCAGCGCTTCTTGGAAGAATATGAAACGCTGCGGGAAAGCTATCGCATCGTCAAAGCGCAGATGTTCGACTTCTTCCCCCAGACCCCGCACGTAGAGATGGCCTGCCTCTTGCAGCGAAACTAAAGCAGGGCATAAGAGAAATTACCCTGTATACCGTACACCCATATTCATAGCCTATAGTCTGGCCGTAAGCGGCCACCAAGTACGGAAAACACACAAATGAGCATAAAAGAAAACACTACCGCCGATCAATTCCATTTTCAGCCAGCGCTGATCCAATAAGAGGTACACATAAAATATTTTATCGCTTACTGCGGCTTGGCCTGCGAGACCTGCGAAGCCCGCCTGGCTACGATCAATAACGACGGCGCCCTGCGCCGCAAAGTGGCCGCCGAATGGTCGGAGCTCAATCATGTGGAGATTACCCCAGAAATGATCAACTGCACTGGCTGCCGGATCGACGGCGCAAAGACGCCCTACTGCGAGTCTCTCTGTCCTATCAGGCAATGCGCCCGCAACAAAAATTACGCGACCTGCGGCAGCTGCGGCGAGCTGGAGACCTGCGAAAAGATCGGCATGATCATCAAGAATAATAGGGAAGCGCGGCGCAATTTAAAAACCTAGAAGCAAAACACAGACTTGCTTGCAAACCATAAAGGATACAATTGCAGGCGGCACTTATTTCGGCTAAAATAAGATTGCATCTTAGATCAGCCGAAGAATGTTATGAATTACATCAAACGCACGCGCCAGCCCCGGCACGGAAGCCGCCGCAGCGTTTAAAGTCCTGGACAAAAGTTCCCTACCCCGGGGAATGGGAGCCGTTTTATGCCTGCGGGAAACGCTCAGCGCCGTAGACCGCCGCACCCTGCTCGTACAGATATGGATGATTTAAAGCGAAAAAGAACGGAGACAGCAAAATGCCGACAGAGGTAAATTCCAAGGAAACTAGCCGGGCCATGGCCTTTGAGCTGTGGATGCAGGCCCCAACCCGATGGTGACCTTTTTCAAAACGCTGGATGTGATTTGTCCGGTCAGGATCAGCACAAGAAAGGGCTTAAAGTTCAATATGCTACTCTGGTGGTGTATCGGCAAAGCGTATACAACAACCCTTTTATGATTTGGGGCCGTTACAGGAAAAGGTTTTTCAGGTATTATCTGCCGATGTCCTTTCAGTTCCATCATACCCAGATGGACGGCACCCACGCGGGCAGGTTTCTGGAAAACCTACAGAAAGCCGTCAGCAGTTTATAAGCGCGGCCCGGTCAACTTCACGCGCGGCGGGAACCGGCGCTGCACTTCATCAGAGGCAGGACACGTCAGCAGTACGGCTAGGCAGGGCACGGAAGCAGCGCGGAAACTAGCATGAACAAAATGATTATCTACATTCACGGCCAAGGCGGCAGCGCTGCAGAAGCGGAGCACTATCAACAGCTTTTCCCGGGCTGCCGGGTGCTCGGTTTCGATTATCGCTCGCAGACTCCCTGGGATGCGAAAGATGAGTTTACAACTTTCTTCCGACAGCTGAGCCGGGAATACGGCACCGTCATTCTCATCGCCAACAGCCTGGGAGCTTACCTAGCCATGAGCGCGGGCATAGAAGAATTCGTCTGCAGGGCCTATTTCATATCTCCCATCATAGCTATGGAACAGCTGATCCGCGCCATGATGGCCGAAGTTCAGGTCAGCGAAGCCGAACTGCGGAAAAAAGGCGTCATTTCCACCGGCTGCGGCCCAGATTTGTCCTGGGAATACCTGACGTATATCCGGGAGCATCCGCTGCGGTGGAAGGTGCTCACGGACATACTTTATGGCGGCAAAGACAGCTTGACCGACTATGAAACCATGGCCGCCTTTGCCCGAGAACACGGTGCCCGGCTCACGGTTATGGAAAACGGCGAACACTGGTTTCACACGGAAGAGCAGATGGTTTTTCTCGACGCTTGGTTCAGCAAACAGCCGCAAAGCGCATAATAATCCGATAAACTGCCGACCCTGCGGTATAGGAATAGCCGGAGTGTTCGTATTTGCCAAAGACAGCAGAGATTTACCCGCTATAACGCATTGAGGGGGCCGTAGCAATTGGCTATGGTTTCGCCCGTCTGAACCGCGCCCAGGCAAAGGCGCAAGGCCTCGATGCCGCATACACTCTGAACCAATACCCTTAGAGCGCTGCCCAGCACGTTCGTTCTAGCGGCCGGGCGGGCTAACATTTTCTCCCTTTACCGATCCGCTCCAGCATACTTTACAAAGTATGCGAATAAGGAAACATCGGCTTCAGCCCCTGCAGTTCTTGGGCTTGCTGCATTCTAGACTGATAGCATTCATAACACGCAGGCGAATAAAATTCTTCGCTTCCCAACAATATTGCCGGACCTTCAACTATCGCTCGTCCGTCAGAATCGTGGCGCAAATTAAAAACAGCTTTGCGGTTGCAAAAACAGCAGGTGGTTTTAACCTCTTCAATCGAATCGGCCAATTCCATTAAGCGCAGCGATCCGCTAAACAAGTGCCCCTGAAAATCGGTGCGCAGCCCGTAAGCGATCACGGGTATTCTTAGAACTCGAGTCATTTCCCGCAGCTGCTCTACCAAATAAGCGCTGAGGAATTGGCATTCATCGACGAGCACACAAGAAAGCCCTTTGAATTCCTCAAAATCCAACGTAGTATTAGCATCTACCAACATGTCAGCATCGTGCTCTAAGCCTGCCCGAGAACGGATCAAGGCATCTCCAAAACGCACGTCTATAGACGGTTTTAGCAGTTTGACCTGCTTGCCCTGCTGCACATAGTTATGGCGCACTGCCAGCAAATTCAGCGTTTTCGCGCTGCCCATCGCTCCATATCGAAAATACAATTTCGCCATAACCTCTTAACCTCGACAATGAAATCATGTCTTAGTTCCCAGCCGCGGGCCTGGTTCCTGTAAAGCTATGCCTATCTAAAACAAGCGGGGCAGCTCATAATCCGAGCTGCCCCGCTGGGCAAACTTTATTTATACGGAAAAATCGCGATTATTTATTAATGGCTACAGCATTGGCAAAGCTCAGCTTGCCATCTTTGACGCTAACCCTAACCTTGTGGCCAGGGGTAACGCGGCCCTGCAAAATTTCCATAGCCAATTCATCCTGCACATAGCGCTGGATAGCTCGCTTGAGCGGGCGGGCGCCAAAGTTCAGATCGCAGCCCTGACGCACCAAGAAGTCTTTGGCATCATCATCGAGTTCCAAAGAGATACCGCGTTCAGCCAAGCGCTTATCCAAAGAGGCAATCTGTATATCGACGATCTTCTTAAGCGCTTTTTCATCTAAGCGGTTGAAGTGGACAATTTCGTCGATACGGTTCAGGAATTCCGGCTTGAACTGCTGATGCAGTACCTGCTCGATCTCCGCTTTCTGCTGTTCAGGCGTCAGCGTATCATCGAGAAGCAATGAAGAGCCCACATTGGAAGTCATCACTATGATAGTGTTGCGGAAGTCCACGGTCCGTCCCTGGCCATCAGTCAGCCGCCCATCATCCATCAGCTGCAGAAAGACATTAAAGACATCGCGGTGAGCCTTTTCGATTTCATCAAACAGCACGACCGAATAAGGACGCCGCCGCACCGCTTCAGTAAGCTGACCGCCTTCATCATAGCCGACATATCCCGGAGGCGCTCCGATCAGACGGGCCACAGTGTGCTTTTCCTGATACTCTGACATATCAATACGCACCATAGCTTTATCATCGTCGAAGAGGAATTCAGCCAGAGAGCGCGCCAATTCGGTTTTGCCGACGCCGGTCGGGCCTAAGAAGAGGAACACGCCTACAGGGCGGTTAGGATCGGACACACCGGAACGGGAGCGCCGTACTGCCTGAGACACAGCGATAACAGCTTCATCCTGGCCCACTAAGCGCTCATGCAGGCGATCTTCCATATGTACTAGCTTTTGTATCTCGCCTTCCAGCAGACGCGATACGGGAATGCCCGTCCAGCGCGCCACCACCTGAGCGATATCTTCTTCCCCAACTTCCTGCTTGAGGAACTTGCCATTCTTCTGCAGCTCAGCCAATTTGGCGCTTGCTTCATCCTGCTCTTTTTTCAGCTGAGCCATCGTACCGTAACGGATTTCAGCAACCTTACCCAAATCGCCGCGCCGTTCGGCTTCTTCAGCATCGACAGCTGCCTGTTCCTGTTTTTCTTTAATGGCGCTGATACGCTGAATCTGCTCTTTTTCTAGCCCCCAGCGCGTCTTCATTTCAGTTGAGCGCTCTTTGAGTTCCGCCAATTCCTGCTCAAGTTTCTGCAGACGCTCTTTGGAGGCTTGGTCTTCCTCTTTGCGCATGGCCTGCCGTTCAATCTCCAGCTGGATAATACGGCGCTCCACTTCATCAATTTCCAAAGGCATAGAATCGATTTCGATGCGCAGTTTAGAGGCAGCCTCGTCGATTAAATCGACGGCTTTGTCGGGCAGGAAACGATCGGAAATATAACGGTTGGAAAGGGTCACAGCACCGACTACCGCCGCATCGGTAATACGCACGCCGTGGTGAACTTCGTACTTCTCTTTCAGACCGCGCAGAATGGCTATCGAATCTTCAACGCTGGGCTCCGCGACATAGACCGGCTGGAAACGGCGTTCCAGCGCCGCATCTTTTTCGATGTATTTACGATACTCATCCAGAGTAGTCGCACCGATAGTGCGCAGTTCACCGCGGGACAGAGCGGGTTTGAGCATATTGGCAGCATCCACTGCCCCTTCGGCAGAGCCTGCCCCGACCAGCGTATGCAGCTCATCGATAAAGAGAATAATCTGCCCGTTGGAAGCGGTAATCTCTTTCAAAACCGCTTTAAATCGCTCTTCAAATTCACCGCGGAATTTAGCTCCGGCGATCAGCGCACCTAAATCCAGAGCGAACAGACTGCGCCCTTTCAGGCTTTCCGGCACATCGCCGGCCACAATACGGCGGGCCATACCTTCGACAATCGCTGTTTTGCCGACACCGGGTTCACCGATGAGCACAGGATTGTTTTTAGTGCGCCGCGACAGTACCTGAATACAGCGCCGGATTTCTTCATCTCTGCCGATAACTGGATCGAGTTTGCCGCGTCTGGCCAAGTCGGTCAAGTCTCGCCCATATTTGCTGAGCGCCTGATATTTACCCTCAGGATTTTGGTCCGTAACACGCTGAGTACCGCGCACTTCTACCAGCACCTTGAGCACGCGATCAGTAGATATGCCCATTTCCCGAAGCAAGCGTCCGGCTATATCTTTACTATTTCTGGTTAAAGCGATCAGAATATGCTCCGTGGAGAGATATTCATCTTTAAGCTGTTCGGCTTCTTTCCAGGCTTGCTCCAGCGTATCATTTAATTCCCGGCTTAAATACTGCCCAGCATTTGAGCCTTGGACTTTAGGAAGCCCAGCAATTTTGCGCTTCACTTCTGCTTCTAAATGATCGGGATTAACTCCTAATTTTTGCAAAATGGGGATAATAATACCATCTTCCTGCGACAGCAGCGCCTGCAGCACATGAATAGGCTCAATATTCTGCTGTCCGTTATCCCCAGCTATGCCGCTGGCGGCCTGTAAAGCTTCTTGCGTTTTAATTGTAAATTTGTCCATACGCATAACTCAAGTCCTCCTTTGCGGACTGTTGCGGATTTCCGCCTCCCGGCGGCCCCCTTTGGATCCGAACAGCCGTATTGTAACGCGGATAATATTGGAAAGACATTTTCGAAGCGTTTGCTTTGCGTTATAATCCCAGCGTGCAAGTGCTGATGCGTATATTTTCAGGGGGAGTCAGAATGTGCCAATGTTACAGCATATTCATCAGTTGATTGTAAGCGTCAAAACTGTGTTTGCGCTTGCAATTCAGCACGCCGATAAACATTTACAGTGTACCGAAAATGCGATCTCCAGCATCGCCCAAACCAGGTACTATATAACCGCGCTCATTCAATCCCTGATCAATAGCAGCCACATAAATGCTGATATCCGGCTCAGCATCGTGCAATTTCTTGAGGCCTTCTGGAGAGCATACTAAGCACATAAACTTGATGTTCTTGGGATCGACACCGCGTTTGCGCAGGCAGGAGACCGCAGCTATAGCCGACCCGCCGGTAGCCAGCATGGGGTCTAGCAGCATAATTTCGCGCTCTTCCAAATCTACCGGCATTTTGCAAAAATACTCTACCGGTTCTAGGGTATTTTCTTGGCGATACAAACCAATATGGCCCACTTTAGCGGCAGGGACTAAACGCACAATGCCTTCAACCATACCTAATCCAGCGCGCAGAATGGGGACCAAGGCCAGCTTTTTGCCGCCAATTACCATACCTTTTGTAGAAGCAATTGGCGTATCCACGTCAATATATTCCATAGGCAAATTGCGGGTGGCTTCATACGCCATAAGACAGGCAATTTCTCCCACCAATTCGCGGAAATCTTTTGACCCCGTATTCTTATCGCGCAGCAAAGTTATTTTGTGGCGAATTAAGGGATGGTCTAAAACGTGAATAGACATGTTGCTCTCCTTCCAATAGCCAACAAGCTCTGAAGCTCATTAGCACATATTGCCTTTGTGTGTTATATACAAAAAAAGCGCTCTCTCTAGAACGCTTCCAATATCAATGTTCATCGATTCCCATAAGTTTAGCAGCAAGCGTCCCCGCCGCTTCAAAATCGATCAGATCAGCACAGCAGCCCAAGTAATTGTTATTGACAAATACCTGAGGCGCGGTGACTGGATTATCCGCCTCCATCCTATTCTGCAAAGCCATCCTGGCCTGAGGATTTCTGGTAATATCATGCTCGATGTAGTCTGACGAATCGCTAATGTTTATGCCATTGCGCACCAGCACTTCTTTTGCCCTCCGGCAGTAGGCACAGTCATCCCAGACGTACATCTCAATTTTGGCCACGAATCCAACCTCCTAAGTTTTTTGCCGCCCCGCCAAACAGCAGTGTCCTTATTAATTAAACTGTCTGCACATACTTGAGACAGCACAAATAAAACGCCGATACATCAATTGCTATAGTCCTGCAGAGGCATTCCCACAGGGGTATTCTGCTGAATGGCCTCGCCGATCCCAGGATCGCCAGGCTGAACAGGAGGCAGAGGCTGCTGAGGCGGCGGAGACTGCGGAGCCATGGGAGGAGGTATTTGCTGATACAAAGACGCATCAGCCTGCCCATCAGCGGCATTAACCGCCGCCGGCTGACCTTCAGCAGCGTTTTCAGAAGCGGCTTCATGGCCAGCTCCATTTGCCGAAACGGCATCCGCAGTATTGCTTCCAGCAGAACTAGAGGTGTCTGCAGAGCTGGCTTCACCCTGGGGAGCTGGAATTTGCTGATACAGAGAAGCACTGTCCGAAGTTGCATCGCCGCTGGCCGCATCTCCGGACTGAGCGCTTTCATTCTGGTCATTGCCAACGGTCGGCGCACCATCGCCAAGCAGCTTGACGTTAATATTTACCTTGACATATTTAAATGGATCATCGGTAAACGCTTTAAGATGGGCTTCAGAAGTGAAATAAAACCAGGTTGATCCTATATTGATTTTATAAGGAGTAGCATTAGGATCGAGCGGCTCTTTGCTGACAGGATCGACGGCAGTTAAGTTGCCACCCGCAGGCGCTTCTGCTTTAGAATGGCTGTTCCATTCCTGCACCTCAGAGGCGACCGGCATTGTTTCCGGCAGCTTAACGCTTGGAGTGCGTACCCTATCATAGGCTATAAAGCACAGCACCCCCAGCAAAAATAGTACCCCAACAGCCAAAAAAGCCATTGCGCCAGAACTGCGCTTGGAAGCTGGGGCAGAGTTAGAGCGCAGAGGCCTAGCCGCTGCAGCTGCGCTCACCGCAGCTGTTTTTTTAGAAGGATTAGCGCCGGGCTGACTGTTTTTCGAACCGAACGAATCGCTCACGTTGTCAATTACACCCTTCTTTCAAGCCATAATTTGGTTAGCTCACCGCCGATAAATGGGCAAAAAAAAGAGCAACCTAATCGGCTGCTCTATGGTGCCCAGAACCGGGGTCGAACCGGTACTCCCTCGCGGGAACGGGTGTTTGAGACCCGCGCGTCTACCAATTCCGCCATCTAGGCAGGCACGTGCTGTATTTTACTATTTTTTTGACAAGGTGTCAATGTTTTTGACATGATGCCAATGGTGCCCAGAACCGGGGTCGAACCGGTACTCCCTCGCGGGAACGGGTGTTTGAGACCCGCGCGTCTACCAATTCCGCCATCTAGGCAGGCACGTGCGCAATTTTACGCAAGGCACTGCAAATTGTCAAGTAGGCGCTTTAACTTTTTCTAATGCGCCGAAGCCTTATCAAAGTGCGATAAACTCACAAATTCGCTAAACATTAACAAAATAACCTTGAGACCAGGCGCTGACGCCATCTGCGGCCTGGCCAACGCCCAGATAATCTCATAAAAAAATATTATCACCATAGGGATAAAATGTACAATCCAGAATTTTAGGTGCTTAGCCGTTCTAATCATTAGAACACAATGGTAAACTTTTTCTGGAGATGAAGTCATGTCTGAATTCCTTCCCGAACCTCTTAATGGCTGGAAACGCACCCATAACTGCGGCGAACTCCGCCTGTCTAACGATACACAAGAAGTCACCCTGATGGGCTGGGTCCACCGCCTGCGCAATCTAGGCGGTCTGCTGTTCGTCGATCTGCGAGACCGGGAAGGCATAACGCAATGCGTATTCAATAAAGATACCGACTCAGCTTTGTTCGATAAAGCCGCTGAGCTGCACAACGAATATGTCATTGCCGTGCGCGGCAAAGTTGCCCCCCGCAACACCGAATCGACTAACAAATCACTGCCCACCAAGGATATAGAAGTCAATGTCACCGAGATGAAACTGCTCAATCCCTGCCGGGTGCTTCCTTTCCAGATCAGCGAAGAGCAGCCTACCGACGAAGGTTTGCGTATGCAGTATCGTTATTTAGACTTGCGCAAACCCCGCTTAGCCCGCAACTTAGCGATGCGCCACCGCATTGCCAAAGCTGTGCGCGATCACATGGATAGCCAAGGATTTTACGAGATTGAAACCCCTATTTTGGTAGCCTCCACCCCCGAAGGCGCCCGTGACTATTTAGTCCCCAGCCGCATTCACGCCGGGCATTTTTACGCTCTGCCTCAATCACCTCAGTTATACAAGCAAATGTGCATGGTCGGCGGCTTAGACCGATATTTCCAAATAGCCCGCTGCTTCCGCGATGAGGACCTGCGCGCCGACCGCCAGCCGGAATTTACCCAGATCGACATAGAAATGTCCTTTGTTGAGCGCGATGACATTCTCGATATGGTAGAAAAATTGATGAATCACGTCATCAAAACCGCTTTGGGACGTGACATTCCTGCCAAGTTCCGGCGCATGCCTTACAGCGAAGCTTTAGAAAAATACGGTTCCGACAAACCAGAACTGCGTCTGGACATGGTAATCCAAAATGTAACCGAACAGTTACACGATACAGGCTTTGGCGTTTTTGACAGCGCTCTTGCCAACAAGGAAGCCATCAAAGCCATGGTCTTCCCCGGCCAGGCAGGCGCTTCCCGCAAGGAACAGGACACCTTAAAAGAGATGGCCGTAGAAGCAGGGCTGCCTGGTTTATTCTTCTTAGCCGTGACCGAGAAGGGCATTAAGTCCAGTCTGCTCAAATTCTTAGGTGAAGAGCGGGCGCACAGCCTAGCAGAAAGCGTCGGTGCCCAAGAGGGCGATCTGATTTTGCTGGCTAGCGGCCCTAGCCAGCAGCTCAGCGTCAAAATGGGCAAACTGCGCTTAGCTATCGCCAACAAGTACAATCTTCTCGATCCCAAGCGCTTAGAATTTCTGTGGGTTATCGACTTCCCCATGTTCTCTTGGAGCGAAGAGGAAGACCGTCTAGTAGCCGAGCACCATCCCTTCACCTCACCGTTGCCCGAAGACCTCCAGTTTATGGAAAACGAGCCTTTAAAAGTCAGAGCTGCCGCTTATGATTTAGTCCTCAACGGCTGCGAGCTAGCCTCCGGATCCGTGCGTATTCATCAGCGCCCTCTGCAGGAAAAGATTTTGCAGCGCATCGGTTTAAGCATGGAAGAAGCTCTGCAGAAATTCGGCTTCCTGCTAAACGCTTTTGAATACGGCGCTCCCCCGCATGCGGGCATCGCGTTAGGCCTAGACCGCTTAACAGCTATCTGCTGCGAAGAAGCATCGATCCGCGAAGTTATCGCCTTCCCCAAGAACACCAATGCCGCCGATTTAATGTCCGGCGCTCCAGTCATAGTTACTGAAGAGCAGCTTAAATCCGTCCATCTTGACGTTACAGAGGTTGAAGAATAGCTCTTTCCGTCAACAGTTATAGGAGTGCATTATGTCTGTCATTAAAAATGCCAAGATCGTCAATCCCTGGGGCATTCAGCAAGCCGACATTCTCGTTAAAGAAGGCCGTATCACCGCTATAGGAGATAACCTCGGCCCTGGCGATGGCGAGACGATCGATGCCAGAGGACAGCTGGTCACTCCCGGCGGTGTGGATGCACATGTCCACCTGCAATACCATGTTTGCGGCTGCGATACAAGCGATGACTTCGCCAGCGGTATGGCAGCCGCTGCTCAGGGCGGAACGACAACTGTTATCGATTTCGTCGAAGCCCGCCCTGAGGAACCTCTCTTAGCAGCCTTAGAGCGCCGTCGCTCGCAGGCTGCGGCCTCAGCTCCGATAGATTATGCCCTGCACATGTCCATTTTGCCTGACGACATGGACAAACTGGAGCAAATTCCCGAAGTTGTGCAAGCGGGCTGTCCCACATTTAAGCATTATATGGCTTACGGCTTTGCCCTCGATGACGGTCAGCTATACAGTTCATTTAAAGCCATAGCTCAGGCTGGCGGTTTAGCGCTGGTACACGCAGAGAATTGGGACATTATTCGCCAGCTGGTTTCTGAACTGGCCGAAGCAGGCCATACCCAAGCGCTCTACCACATGCACAGCCGTCCCGCGTTTTTGGAGGGACAGGCGGTCGCCCGCGCCCTCGATGCTGCGCAGCTGGCGCACTGTCCCGCCTATATATGCCATATGACCTGTGAGGAAGATGTTACTGCCCTGCAGCAAGCCAGAGCTAGAGGGCAGCAGGCCTGGGGCGAAACCTGCACTCATTATTGCTGGCTCAACAGTGAGGACTTGCAGCGCTTAGGATTTTTAGCGATATGCTCACCTCCTCTGCGTACCGAGGAGCAGCGTCAGTCCATAGCGCGAGCGGTATGTCAAGGGTTGCTGCACACGGTTTCTACCGACCACTGCCCCTTTAGCAAAGCAGAAAAATTCGCCGCTCGGTCTTTTAATGCCGCCCCAGGCGGCCTAACAGGCATCGAAGGGCGCATGATGCTGATGCATGATTTGCCCGGCCTTTCTTTAGAGCGCTGGGTAGAAGTATGCTGCACAGCGCCAGCGAGAATTATGGGCCTTCAGCGCAAAGGTGTTATCGCCCCCGGCTACGATGCCGATTTAGTAATTTGGCAAGAGAGAAAGCATACCTTAACTGCCGCAGCGCTGCATGAGCGCGCCGATTGGTCGCCGTATGAAGGCCTAGAAGTGTCAATACAGCCAGCGACTGTGATGTGCCGTGGACAAATTCTTATGAACCAGGACAAATGGCTGGGTCAAGCGGGCTACGGTCAATTCATCAAAAGAGAATTCCTGGCTTAGGAATGATAGCTTCCCGCAAACATCAGCAATATTCCAGCGCTTCATGATTTATAGCTAAATGGAATAATTAGTCCGCTAATTCCCGTCCCAATTCCGCCAGCAAGGGTTCAAATTTGACTCCATACCAGTGATTGGCATCGCCGATAGTATTTTCAATGCAGCGCACCGTAAAATCAGCAGCGAGGCGAGCTGCCTCCACGACAGAACGCCCTTTCAGCATTGCCCCTACACAGACCGAAGCGTAAACATCCCCGGTGCCATGGCAGGATTTAGGAATGCGTTTGTGTTCATAATACGTCATTTTTCCAGATTCGCTGACCAAAACGCCCAGTTTATCGGGATGATAGCTGACTCCGGTCAGCACTACGGTGCGCGTACCCAGTTGGGTCAATTTAGCGATTAATTCCTCGATATACGCTTGGTCATATTCTTCGCGATAGTCCATGCCCGTCAGGAAACAGGCTTCGGTAATATTGGGGAGGATTATGTCGGCCTGAGCGCAGAGTTCGCTCATCTTGGCCACGTACGGCATATCGAAAGCGGGATAGAGCTTGCCGAAATCAGCCATAGCCGGATCGACGATTTTGGGAGCTCCGGAGTTGCCCAGAGTCTTCATGATGTCGCTAACGTAATCGATCTGCTTGGTACTGCCCAAATAGCCAGTATAAAAGGCGTCGAAGCGAATATTCTCCTTCTGCCAATGGGCTTTAATGGCTGGCATATCGTCGGTTAAGTCGCGCACGGTGAAGCCGCTGAACCCTGCGGTATGCGTAGAGAGCACTGCAGAGGGCAGGATAACAGTTTCCAAACCGCAGGCTGAGAGAATGGGCAGTGCTACGGTCAGGGAACACTGACCTACACAGGAGATGTCCTGAATGGTCAAAACGCGGCGATAAGGCATAATCTAACACCAGTCCTAAAAAAGTGAGAGCTGCCTCTAAAAAGGGACAGCTCTATACGCAGCATATACAGGCGTATAGAAACAGGAAGTTATACTATACGCCGCCTGCAGTTCCTGCTTTTACCAGCAGTTCCACATGGTGCGGCTCAGCTTGCAGTAATTGGGCATTAAGCGCTGCAGGTACATCTCGTTGTAGGTGAGGTCGGCATGACTGCAGCTGATATCGATATTGCCTTCCTCAGCGCGAACAGCTCCATTGACGATTAATTTAAACTTATTGCCAAGATTGGCTTTAAAATTGCCCTTGGCATAAATGACGCCGTTAATCACCGTATCGCCATAGACAACAGAGCCATACGCAGTTTTTAGGTCCTGCAAATACTCATTATCACCGTTGTACGAATAATACGGGACAGGTATTACTCCACCACGAACGACCATCGGATTGTGAGGAGGGTTCCAAAAAAATACCACTCCTGTATCTTCAACAGGATTGCCTTCCCAAGTGTTAAGATACATTTCGATCTTAGGCGTACACTTAGACTCATCATCCGGATCATTGAATCTGAACTCTATCAGATAATAAGTCGGCATACCCTCACAATGCTCATCTGGATAAGGAAGACGTTCTTTGAGAGTTACATTAATATCTTTGATATAAATACCAGAATTATTAAAATAATTTATAACACATTGTTTTTTATCATCAGCATTAGTTAAATCAGTATATAAACTTTTACTGTCAGGTGTAAAATTCGTAGCAAAAAAATCACTAGGATTTGTTGGCTCTGTTGTTCTCCTTGCCGGGGCAGTATAATTTTGCCCCCATTCTGTAGTATCTTTTTTTAAGATAGTATCAAAGCCGTTGATAATAACATCTTTTTCGCTATATACGGCCACAGAACCGCTGGAACTGTCAATTATGCTCGACCCCACTAACGACACATTGTCTTTAGCTACTATAGCTCCCGCTCCCAGCACTGAACTCAATAGAGTGATTTTTCCGTCACCCATCAGTACGGCATCCTGATCTTTACTATCTTCATTCTCATTTTTATAGGCACCAAAGATAACTTTTGGGGCAGTTTCACTGATATGATCGAGATTGCTGCATACTACAATATCTCCATCACAATACAATTCACCGCTTAACTTCAAAACAGGACTGATTATATTGCCGTCTTCATCGGTTTCGAAAGCGATTTTTCCCTCCGGTCCAACATTGATAAACTCGGAATCGCCTTCATTAACTTTAGAGGCTTTTACTACCTTATATTGTGCGCTGGGATCGGGAGCAGGAACTTTTAATGTACTTCCATAAGCATCTGTATATGTGTTTTCACTAGAAGGCATTGTATTATAATAGTGTAACTCATAATATGTTTTGCCCTGTTTAGTTACGGTATCCCATTGATAAAAGCCAGCTAACAATTTACAGCTGCTCTTATTCTCATCGCTAACCTGAGCTACATCATCCCAAGTGATCTTCTCAATAGTACCGGTCCCCGATTCAGCGGTTGGTTTGTCGCCAGGCGCGACATGCAGAGTATTAATATCGATGGGGTTAGGACTCAGCAACTTACCGTGATATGTCTGCAATTCTCCGACATTAGATAAGTCCATCGTTCCGTTACTGCATAATTGTCCAGGACCATTCTTTTTATCCTTTTTTTCTGCCAGCGCAGCAAACAAGGTTTGCTTTCCATCCTCATATCCTGTAGAGCGCACGTATAAATTATTGTTTATAGTCATATTTAGACCGCCATTGGCGAACACTGCGCTGCCATTAAAGACTGGTGGATTAAACGAATAATACGTCTCCACATACCGCCTGGCCACAGGGTTAGAGCTAATAGCCGCTTTGACTTGTTCAGGCTTAGTACAGTCGCGCAGACCCTTGCCTGCCAGACCTTCAGCTACGATATAAACGCGCTGCGGGGGAACGTAGTTGGCAAAATCTCTAGTCACGTCACTGGACTCATCGCTGCCAAAATATTCCCAATTATAAGTTTTGTCAGAGGAAATGCCAATCCCATCATTATTGGCTCTATAGACCTTCGCCGCTTCGGAACGCGACAAATTGTTGACGCTGACATAGGGCATATTGATCTTTATAGTTTTAGGGATAATCGCGTTTCCCGTAGCATCTGCAAAAATATTGCAGGGTATTTTCTCGGTGTCTATACCGTCTTTTTCAAAATTGAATTTAATGCGAAATGCTGAAATATGGCCGCCGCTGTCCTTTAGAAGGCCCACCACATTACCATTGTCTTCTTGGACAATTATAGGAGAATTTTCTGCCCCGCATCCTGCGCCGTCGCCGCGCCAAGATTTGTTGGACTGCAGCTGGGTCACCGCATAATCGACACCGGACTGGGCAGCCTGAAGAGCAGCTTCCTGATCGTAGAAAGAAGAAGTTGTATATAATCCAGTGCCAGAAGTATTCAGGAGTACAGTTACCATCATAAAGGTCAGGCAAATGGCCATCATCGTCATAATAAGCACCGCGCCGCGTTTATATAAGTTACCAATTCTACTAGCACTAAACATTGCGCAACCTCCCCTTTATCACTCGCTTCTCTATTAGCTTCCTTCTGTGTATATTAACATTTATATAACTTATTGTACCATATAATGCAAAAGCAAGCAATCAAACTTACACCTGGCTAAATCATAGGCGTGGATAAAGGGAGAGGCATGAAAAAGCCGTACCTTTAGCTTCAGTCTGCTCGAAAGAAGCAATAAGCACGGCTTTTCTTAATTGAGATTTATAGCGAACTTACCAGCAGTTCCACATTATACATGACATGCTGCCATGCTGCGGCAACAATTTAGCTAAGCAGCTCTCATCATAGGTTAAGTCAATGGCACTGCAGTTGAGATTAATTGTACCATTTTCAGCGCGGATAGCTCCTTTAACGATCAGCTTATACTTACCATCCAAATCGGCGGTAAAGTTCTGCTTGGCATAAATTACCCCATTAATTACCTGATCACCATAACAGAGACCATCAAACTTTTTGGCATAGTCTTTATAGTCCTCCGATTTAGAGACACCTGAATCCTCTTCATCATCGTCGTCATCGTCGTCTGGCGTAGGTGTTGGACACGGTTCAGCGTCTGGGTTGATGACGGAATCTGCTGGAGCAATTAGCTCATTGATTATTTCACTGCCAGCTTTAATCACGCCATAACATTCATTTCCAGTTTCACGATTCTTAAACACCAAATCAATAGTATAGGAAGTACTGGTCGCATCTCCTCCGTCAGCTTTGATAAATTTAAAATCAAAACTATAGCCCTAGCGTGGATCATCGGGGGGAAATTTTGTACAGTTCATGATTTCAACCCGAACATTTTTACTCGTAAAGTAAAGCTTGCCTAAATTCTTGAACTTATCCAAATTGATATTGCCATCATCGCCCCACGATCTACGAAGAACTTCATTCCATAAAGTGCCATATGATATATCGCTAAGAATCTTCTCGCCATCACCGGTCATTTCACCTCCAGCGACATTGGATACATCAACATTCGCATCTAAAGCATTACCATCGGGATCAGTATCCGTAGCCATGGACAATGAACCCAAACTCACGTTGTTAGCATAGACCGCTAAACCATCGCTGCCGCTGTTTAGCACGCTTTCTCCGACCATAAAGACATCGTGCTCTTTAGCGACAACAGCACCGCTACCCTTGACCGAAGACAAAAGTGTAATATTGCCCTCAGCCATCAGCACGCCATCTTCGGTTTTGTCGTGCATAAGCCAGCCAGCAGAATTTTTAGGGGTGTATTGCCCAATGTCCACAACTGGACAGGTATTTTTCACTTCTGCGGCATCAGTACTAATAGTTAAAGCACCGCTGCAGTGCAGCTTACCGCGCAGATAAAGGACAGGCTTGACTATTTCCCCCTTATTGTTAGTACAAAAGCCTATCTTGCCGCTGGGAGCACCGCTAGACATCGTAACTTTTTCATGCTGCACAGTTTCGCCATTCTCATGCTTAACAGTTACAAAGTTATCTGCGGCATTTTTAGACAGCTCCGCTACCACTATCTGATATTTATTCTTGTTAGCAGCGCTGGGAGCAGGACGACCGGCATCGTCTTTATTGTTGCCGTTATCATCCGGGTAATAACGCAACTCATATTTTTTATCTTTATCTTGTTTATTCTTTGTAGCCTCGGTAACATGCCATTGATATAGCCCTGCTTTCAACTCGCCGTCACTTGCCGAAGCAGAAGCCACATTGCTCTCAGAAGCCTTTTCTGCTGAATCAGTACTCTTCTCATAGGGCGGAGTTTTAAACGTTACCTTTTTATACTTATCGTATTTTCTATACTTCCAGCCTCTAAAACGCTCATAAGTGTATTCATTAGTATCAGCTTTATAAGAAGGCGCAACTGGGCTGTATATTTTGCCTTCATAAGTATTTAGGATACCATTGATTGAAACACCCTTATTGCTGCCCAGAGAACCGGAAGCTGGAATTGGATAAACAGACGACTGGTATCCCAACGACTTGACAAACATCTTGTCACCCACCGTCGCGCTCAGCAAATCTTCGGAATATGCCGCATATCCTTTAAGCACCTTAGCAGCATTAAAACTATAATATGTTTCCACATAACGGCGCGTTACATATCCTTTTTGCAACGCGTTGTTTACGTCTTCAGGTTCAATGCAATCGCGCAGTCCTTTACCAGCCAGCCCCTCGACAATAAGGCACAAACGCTCAGGAGGAACGTGATTGGCATAAGACCTCATCTGCTCATCTGTTCCATTAAGTTCTAAGTTAGGAGTACTATCCGCAATGCCCTTTCCATCATCCTTGGCACGTCATCCTTGGCACGGTAAGCCAAAGCTTCTACCTTATTGTTCAAATTATTTATGCTGACATAAGGCATAGCGATAGACACCGACGGTTCAGGCTCGTCACCATCTTCAGCAAAGCGACTGCAGGGCGTATTCTTTTTAACCTCATCACTGGTATCTTCGTAATTAAACTTTATGCGAAATGCCGCCTTACTGCCAGATTTTCCAGTAATCAAACCGATTACATTGCCATAGCTTTCCAAAATGACTTCTAACAGCTTTATTATATGTATCACCGCTATTAGATTCGTAATTAAATTTAATGCGAAAAGCCGAAATAGAATTATTGCTGCCTTTTAACACGCCGACAACATTTCCGTTGCCTTATTCCACTACAAATGGCTGTTCCCAGCTTCCATAAACTTTATTAAAATCCCCACGCCAATCCGGATTTTCGTGAAGCCTGCCAACTGCATAGTCCAGCCCCGACTGAGCAGCCATAAACGCCGCCTCGCGATCATATATAGAGGACGAATCTCTTAAGCCTATACCCGAAGTCTGAATAAGGGCGTAAATCATCATAAACGCCAGACAGATTGCCATCATGGTCATGATGAGCACCGCTGCCCGATTGTTTTTCCTCACGGAACACGGAGCCGGAATATACATGCGTTTAAGAATCCTTTATGTGGTAATTTTTATAAGCAATAATAGTACAATCCGGTCATAATAACAATATATTATGCCGGATTGCAGCTTAAAATTTATGTTACTTATTTACCAGCAGTTCCACATAGTGCGGTGCAGCGCCGAATAGCCAGGCAGCAGCTGCCTGATATAAGTCTCGTCGTAGTTGAAATTAGCTCCTTTGCAATCTTCAACGTTTATGCTGCCCTCGCCAACTCGTATAGAACCGTTGACGGTCAAGTGAAATTGCTTACCCAAATTAGCGGTAAAATTATTTTTGGCATAAATAATACCGTTGAAGATTTGGTCACCGTAGCACAAACTGTCAAAAGCATCCACATGGTCTTTCATGTTTTTGGATTTGTTGTTATAGTTGGGTAAGCGCACCGATTCTGGTATTGGGATGGTATCACCCAAGGCATTTACTGGGCCTTCAATACTTGAATGGCCAGAATTGTTAATATAAATACCGGAACTATGACAATCAAAATAGTATTTCGCTTTAATATTTCCACACGAATCTCTTAAATAAACTGGGAATCTATAAACTCTCGTAGTTTCGCCTTCAAATTCAGGATTGCAAGACGACATATAGCCATTACTATCAGCTCTGATACCCAATGCTTCTCTTAGATACTCTTTAAGATCATCTGGGTCTGGATACGTACTCACTGTATTCTCATGAGCATGCCAGCTAGCATCCAGCATCTCCCAAAGCTCGCGTCCGAACGTCATATTCTCGTTATTAATACCGCTGACATCATTTTCCAATAAATCTGTAGATATAGGTGTTAAGTCCAGAGATTTTAAGTTTACATTATTGCCATAGATAGCCACACCTGTATCGCCGCTGGTAATAACACTATTCCCTAAAAGTGTAATATCATTTTCTGTTACAATCGAACCGCTACCAGTAACTGAAGAAGCTATATAAACACTATCTTTAACCGTTAAAATACCATTTTGGCTTTCGTTGCCATTAGAGTAAGGCTGCATTTTGACGCTAGGGCAATCCTGAAATACTTGGGAAACATTACTGCCTATAGCTAATTCGCCATTACAATAAATGTTACCCAACATGGTTATTGTGGGTGTTTTAATGCCAATATCGTCTTTGTCAAAAATGATTTTATCGGCCGGCCCCATAGAGACTAACGATACCGTCTTGCCGCCATATTCTACCGTATCTTCGCTGCTGACCTCTCCAGTCACAGCAATTTGATAATTGCTCGCTTTTTTAGGAATCGGACGCCCCTTATTGTCCAACTCATAACCATCGGGATAGAAAAGCAAACTATAACGCGGCTGATCTGGATTACCATTAGGAATGCGCTGCCACTGATAAAAGCCTGATTTTAATTGATTGCCGGGTATATCCTCTGCCTTGCCAACATCTTTCCACTCAACCTTATCTACTTCAGTTTCAGCCACTTCCCGTGACGTCAAAGGAAAAGCCATTGGCTGATATCTCCCTTTAGAATTCATAAACACATAAAGCGACAAATCAGGATCATACGAAACTGATTTGTCCGCAGGCAGAACTAATTTGCCGTTAAAAGTATTAAGTTTTTTAGAACCTAACACAGAGATATTGCCTGTATTGCTGCGCAGGCTGCCTGGAGATGGACAAGTGCCAAAATCATCTGTTACGTTCACATCTGAACTCAAAGAACTAGCCTTAACAGTTTTTGTACTCACCAAAAGCTTATCTTGTACCTTTACGCTTATATCACCGTTGGCAAAAGCGGCGTCACCTTGAAGCACCGGAGGAGTTGAAGAATAACAAGCTTCAATGTAGCGGCGGATCACTTTATCCGAAGTATTGGCTATTTCATTAGCGTTAGCCAAATCACCACAATCTCGCAAGCCAACTCCCGACAGCCCTTCGACTACTAAATAAACGCGTTTAGGCTGAAGATGAAAGGCAATAGCATCGTCAGTAGTCATTCCGCCTGTTTCAGCGTTATACTCCAATTTTTTGGTGATAGCAGCAAGTCCTTTACCATTAGGCTTAGCTCTATAAACAGGGACCTGCACTGAACCTTGCAAATTATTGATGCTAACAAAAGGGAAACTTATTTCATATTTGGGATAATAATTATCGCTATTAGGTTGTCCAAAACGGCTGCGCACAACATTATTGTACGTTGCGTCACTATTGTCTTCATAATTAAACTTAATCCTAAATACAGAGATATTGCCTGAATGGCGGCGTATTAAGCCGACCACACTGCCATTACTTTCACTGACAAACAAACTGTCTTCTTTACCATAAGTCTTTTCATCAATGTATTTCCCATTCCAATACTGACTATTGCTGTCTCCACGCCAGCCCGGATTTTTCTGCAGCCGCGTCACCGCATAGTCCAGCCCCGACTGAGCAGCCATAAACGCCGCCTCGCGTTCATATATAGAAACCGAGTCCCGCAGCCCGATGCCCGAAGTCTGAATAAGGGCGTAAATCATCATAAACGCCAAGCAGATAGCCATCATCGACATTATCAGCACCGCACCGCGGTTTTCGCTTGTTCTCATACGCCCTCCACAAAAAAATAAACTACTTAACTAATGTATATTATATAAACAAAACCGCTTAAAAACTACCTAGCCTAAGCAGATTTTAGAACATATTAATTTTAGAAAGAGACAAGCGAAACACCTAAAAAAAAGTACGGCTGCTGGCACCGCATAAGTGCCAGCAGCCGCATACCAGCTGCAACAGCTAAAATTGCATATCAAAATATACATTTAGCCAATACACAATGCCATTTAGTAAAGGCTTGCTTATATTGGACCTGATCGCTAACTAAATGATATTAAAACATCATCCACTGAAACTGCTAAGCGAATAATCCGCTGTTTAAGCCTCGTACACTCCCAAAGCCGTACCGCTAGCCACCACTCCGTTGTCGGAATCGCTTTCCGTTACCTGCGTGCGGTTATGAATGAGCACGTTGCGCCCCACCGTCAAATGCGGCGCAATATTGCACTCCATACCCACCACGGTCAGCCCCGTATTCAGCAGCGTAGGCTGCTCGGCATTCGGAGCGCCTTCCTCGCCACAGCCCAAGCAAGTGCCTTCCCCGATGACCGTGCTGTGGTCCACGATCACCCGATCTAGCACACAGCCCGCACCCACGCGCACATTGCCCAGCAAAATACTATCGCGCACTACCGCCCCAGGAGCCACATAAACACCTGGCGAGAGCACACTGTGAGCGACCACACCTTCGACCTGGCAGCCGTTGGAAAGGATATTGTCACCTACCTGCGCCTCAGCCCCTATGCGCACCGGCGCCCGATCAAAGGAACGGGTGTGCACCACCCAATTGGGATCGTATAAGTCTAAAGCCGGATCTTCAGAGAGCAGGCCCATATTGCATTCCCAATACGACTGAATGTCTCCCACGTCTTCCCAATAGCCGGGGAACGTGTAGCCCATGACTTTATAATTGTTCTTTACCGCAAAAGGCAGCACATCACGGCCGAAATCGAGGAAATTATTTTCTTCCAGCAGCTTAACCAGCACCTCTTTGCGAAAAACGTACACCCCCATGCTGGCCAAATTTCCCCTCGCCCGACGGGATTTTTCCTCAAAACTGTAGATACGGTCATCATTGCCCATATTGACAATGCCGAAACGATAGGTCTGATGCTGATTGACCCGGCGCACCGCCAAAGTAATATCGGCGCCGCTGCGCTCGTGCTGGCGCAGCAGAGCGCGGTAATCCATTAAATAGATATGATCGCCGGACAGAATGAGCACATCGGATTCGCTCTGTTCCTTGACGAAGTCCAGATTGCGGCGCACCGCATCAGCCGTTCCCCGCTGCCAGTCACCGTGGGGACCGCCCTTATAAGGGTGCAGAATGCGCACACCGCCGCTGTTTAAGTCCAAGTCCCAAGGCGTTCCCGTGCCGATATGGCTCATCAGAGACTGCGGACGATACTGAGTCAGGACCGCTACATTATAAATATCGGAATTGACACAATTGGACAACGGAAAATCGATTAGACGGAATTTACCCGCAAATGTCACAGCGGCGTCAGCGCGCACTTCGGTCAGCACGCTGAGACTAGGACTGCCGCCTCCGGCCATAATCATTGCAAATGCTTTAGCCATTATATAGAAGCTCCTCAACTGACATAACTGTTAAAATGGGTTAGATAGTCTTGCCGTCAGCGACCACGCAGTCTTCCGGATAATCGCTTTCGCTGCGATCCATCCCTATCAGCACATTGCGGCCAATCTTAGCCCGCTCCGGTATAATAGCGCCTTTGCCGATCACTGTAATGCCGGCGAATAATTTGTCTGGGGCTTTTTCGTTGACTATACTGCAGTCTCCCATTCCAACCACCGCTCCCGCGCCAATCATAGCCCGCTTATCGACAACCAACTTGTCCAAATAAGCGCCGGGGCCAATCCAGGTATCATTCATAATCACGCAGTCTTTTACCACAGCGCCGGGGCTGACATAAACACCAGGACTCAGCACGCTATGAATTACCGTACCCCTCACGATACAGCCATTGGAGATCATGCTGTTGATCACTTTGGCCTGAGGGCCGACCTTAACCGCCGGACGCTCTTCAGAAAGAGTCATAATGGGGAAATTGTTGCTGTATAGATCCAAACCCGGATCGTCACAGAGCAAAGCTAAATTGGTAGCCCAATAAGAATCGATAGTCCCGACATCAACCCAATAGCCTTCATAACGATAAGCATAAACCTTATCGCCCCCGTTAACCATGTCGGGAATGATATGTTTGCCAAAGTCAGTTTTTTCCCCGGGAGCTGCGCTTATACGTCTTTCCAAAATATCAGCGTTGAATACGTAAATACCCATGCTGGCCAGATTACCCTTATCGCGCTCCTTGGGCTTTTCCGTAAATTCGGTCACCCGGTAATCAGCATCAATGGACATAATGCCAAAGCGATGGGTTTCTTCCAAGGGCACGGGCATAACAGCCACAGTCAGATCAGCCCCTTTTTCAATGTGAGCCTGTATCATCGCCTGATAATCCATTTTATATATATGGTCGCCAGACAAAATGATAACCAAATCAGCATTATTATTTTTTATAAAGCTGAGATTCTGATAAATGGCGTCGGCAGTGCCCGCATACCAATGCTGGCCCCCGCGCTCCTGGAAAGGCGGCAGCACGCGGATACCGCCGCGGCTGCGATCTAAATTCCACGGTTTACCGATGCCGATATGATCAGCCAAACTGTGAGGTCGGTACTGCGTCAGCACGCCCACGGTGTAAACGCCGCTGTTGACGCAGTTAGATATGGTAAAGTCGATAATTCTAAATTTACCGGCAAAAGGAACGGCAGGCTTAGCTCTTTGTTCGGATAGGACGGTCAGCCGCGATCCCTCCCCACCCGCTAATAGCATGGCAACAGTCTTCATACTCTTTATTTTGTAGAAAAACAAACAAAAGCCTGCCGAAATTTTCAAGATGTTTAATGTAGCCTATCGGGGTAATTGCTGACGTCCAGCCTAGCCTGGACAGGTGTCGATGAACCGGGCACCGTTTGATATGACACAATTAAAGTCATTATTTCCGGATGCGCGTTTTTATAGATAAGGGAACGGCTGTCTGAGCCTATCTCGATATATTTAGAAAAATCTTCGCTATTAGCCCAGCCTACACTGGTATGGCGGTCATTGGGCAATTCCACATAACGTCCCTTAGAATCGCGCCCGATTACAACGAATATAAACGGCGAATTAGCCGCCTTAATTGCCAGCTCCTTAATGGGCTGAGCTTCACTGCCCAAATCGTTGAGCAGACGGTTATCCTCAGTTATCTGCACACCTTCCTCATAAATGGCGACAGATTCTATAAAAACAGCATTTTCGCTGAAATCTATGGCTTCATCAGCCGCTCCGCCACCGCAAATGGGGGCCGCTGCCCCTTTTTCCGGCACAGATACAGTCTGCTGAGCGGAACTCTCGCGCTGCTGACAAGATGCTAAGAAGCAGCAAAAAAACGACATAGTCAGCACAAAAAACACTTTACTCATAAGAACCGAACGCATTTTCATAATATCCTTCCATATCTCCAAGCCAAAGCCGCAGAGGTACACTCACTGTCTCCTTAGTTAAGGCTCAATGACACTGAAAAGCAAAAGAATCGGCGATAATGCCTTAAGCACCGCGCCGATTCTAATTATAGCTCAAAACGGATAAAAAAGAATTATTCGTCCCAGGTAAAGACTTTTAAAGTATTCGTCGCTGTCGGCTCCGCAGAATCGATGTCGCGGCGGTACTCGACCACTAAGGGCATAGCTGTGCTGTTCTCTTTCACATAGTACAGAGAACGGTTATCGTTGCCGATTACCACATATTGCTCATAGTCGGCGTCATTCTCCCAATAAACATCCACATGCTCAGTATTGGTTAAAATTCCTCTGTTATTGGCAAATACCGCGACAGCCACAAATTTGGCCGGTGATGCGCTCTTATAAAGATTAAACTCTGTAATCGGCTCCAGCTCATACCCGTCTTCATCGACTACTACATTAGGATCATCTATGGCTATAGACGCTCCCTCAGGATAGAATTCTATAGCCTTAACCTGTTCAGAACCATCATTAGTGGTCACATCCAGAAAAGCCCGCACGGGGGTACCACCAGCTACAGCCTGATAAGAAGCCACCAAAGTCATAACGCTGCTGGTAGAAGACACATATTCCAAAGAGCGTTTATCGCTGCCCAGTTTGACGTATTTGCTGTAATCAGCGCCGTTTTCCCAATCAATGGTAAAATACGGAGAGTTTCCGACTACATGGTACTTATTATCAGCATCCAGCGCTATCAGCGCAAATTTAACAGGGGATTCCTTTTTATTAACTTCTACAGCATATATAGGGTTAACTTCAATAGTCCGCGTCGAATCCATGACCACGTTATCTACAATCACCGATCCATAAGGATAAAAATCCAAAGAACGCAAAACGACAGGACTGTCATTATGATGATGACTACTGCCACAGCCATTTACCGCTACGCTGACACTTAAAGCCAGCGCTGCTACAAGCACCAAAGCTATAGCCCGAAAAGAACCGTTCATTTTCATACAGCCTCCACAAAAAAGATTATTATTCGCTCCACAGCGGTCCCAAATGTTTGGCCCTAGGCTGATCTTCCTTAAATAGCCTGACCAAATGCTCCGCTAGAGGAGGGTGCAATACCATATTGGGCAACTCGTCAATATCGACATAGCGCACGCTTTTTAAACGCTCTTCCTGCCCAACATGCAATTCTCCGCCCACAATTTCCGACCAAAACACCATATGCAGCACATGTCTCTGGCCCCGAGGATCGATAGTCTCCGAAGTAAAAGCCAAATCGCCAACTTTCACCTGCAGATTGGTTTCCTCCAGCATTTCACGCTCCAGTGCGCCAGCCACTGTTTCGCCAAATTCGACACCGCCTCCAGGCAGCAGCCAATAACGGCGTTCATTCTTGCCATGCTCAATCATGAGCACACTGTTGCCGCGGCGGATTAATGCGGCAGCTCTAATGCGAATTACACCCATTGCACTATTTCCCAACCCTGCGCTCGCCTGCCTAGGGCATCGCAGCATTTAGCCTATTTCATACGCGATTAGCTGCTATAAAACAAAGCGCCCAATCCGTCAAGCGAAACATTGTATTGATCATGTAATTATGTAGGTATTAAAAAAGGGAGCAGTAACAACCGCTTCCCTTTTTCTGCTTACTCTAAGTCGCTGAGAGCTATTACTTCAAAGTGACGGTAGCGCCAGCTTCTTCCAGCTTCGCCTTCATAGCTTCGGCATCAGCCTTAGACATACCCTCTTTGACAATAGCAGGAGCACCATCGACGAGCTCTTTGGCTTCCTTAAGACCTAAAGAAGTAACTTCGCGGATAGCTTTAATGACTTTGATCTTCTCAGCGCCGAAGCTGGTGAGCTCGACATCGAACGAAGTCTTCTCTTCAGCGGCGGGGGCAGCACCGGCAGCAGGAGCGGCCATAGCCATAGGAGCGGCGGCGGAAACGCCCAGCTTCTCTTCCAGCTCTTTCACGAGCTCGGCGGTCTCCAGAAGGGTCATGTTGCAAATAGCTTCAACGATAGCGTTCTTATCCATTAGAATATTCCTCCAAGCAAAATCTTCTTTGCTTTAATACTTTACTGTGCAAAAGCACCGTCCATAAGGCGCTGATATTAAGCCTCTTGGCCCTCTTCTTCGCGCTTTTTGTTCCAAGCGTCGAGTACTGTGACCAACTGCTGGGCGGGAGCATTCATGAGGCCCAGCAACTGCTGACGCAAACCATCCAGGTTCGGCAGAGTGGCGAGATACTTGAGCTCTTCTAACTCTACTAAGCGGCCATCCATAACGGCTGCTTTAGCGATAGGCAGATTATCAGGCTTCTGAGTTTTCGCAAACTCCAAAACTACTTTAGGAGCGCTGACAGGATCCCCATAACCAAAAGCTACACCCGTAGGCCCTTCGAGATACTTATCCGCATCCTCAACGCCCTTCTCATGCAGAGCTTTGCGGATCAGAGTATTTTTAGCAACCAAATACTCTGAATTCTGCTCGCGCAGTTTACCTCTAAGTTCGCTGACTGCCTTTACGGTCAGACCTTTGCCCTCACCGCGATAGTCGGTGATGACCATGATCTGAGCTTTATCCAAACGTTCGCGAACAGCGGCTAAAGAAGCTTCACGGCGTCCACGATTATGTTCTGCAGTATTCATTATTCCGTTTTCTCCCTTCCTCTCCCGACCTCGAGGTCGAGATCGATTGGGGCTAGTAAATTATTGCGGCTTTCCACAAAAATACGCCTTCGAACGATTGTTCCGAAGACGCAGAGCTAGACGAAAACTTTATGGCTAGCGCTAATCCATGTGCAAGACAACGCTAACTTGGAAGATATTCCTATTTTCGCCTCGGCAGGTCTCTCGGGTGAGATAATTAAGCTCTAAGCGCCTGCTGTCTCTGGCCGACCGATATATTATCACAAATTAGACGTTAAGTCAATACAAAATAAAGGCATACGCAGGCAGATTGTCGGGAGCAGACTGATTATCAACATCAACGTCATTTAGTTAAGCTCGTTCGCAAGTTAGCTGATCGCTAACTAAATGATATTAATCTCAGTATAAGTTTACAGCAATTAAGCCTGCCCCCCTTGAAAAGGATTAGCAAAGCGTGCTATGATGTTGCCAGAGACATACTCGTAGGTTATCGTATCGGGGTTACGTCACAGAGCCGATATACACCTAACGGGCGCATTACTCCGCACTTCGAGTCGAGTTACACTGAGCGTTCAGACGCACTTTGGAGTCCTCAGCAGCGCGGGCAAGAGGAGCTCCCACCTGCTTTTGCAGGTTCAGTTGCGTCCCGATCTCGATAGTGGGTATGTCTCATTTTTTATTTCTTAGACTTTTTTTCATACACTCTATAAGCGAATAAATGCGCAGAGATACACTGTCCAGCCACAACCAGGAACTGCTCTTCCAACGTCAGCCGCTGTACATATACGCCATCTCCCAAACAGGCGGGATTAAGTCCCGATAAGATATACAGCACAGGCATCAGCCCTGCCCAGCGGGGATTGTCTGTCCATTTTCCCACCAGCCATCCCACAAAAGCACACGTCAGCACTCCGCTGATAAATGCATCAGCCAGCCAGTGCATGCGCGGGGCCACGCTCAGCATAGTCTGGGAAAAAACATCCTGCCAATTTTGTGTGCTCTTACCGTCCAAAATATCTTCGCTCAGCTGAGCGATTTCCTGATTCAGCTGCGGATCGCTCATGGTAACAAAATGGGCATCAATGCCCCCTGCCAAAGCCCATCCCAAATACACAACAAAGATCATTACCAACGAAGCTTTTGCATATCCGGACAGCTGCACGGCTAAATATGCTGATTTTTCCTCAAGATCGTCTCTATTATCATCTTCGTTCATGATTCTCTCTGCTTTCTAGACGGTACAATTTAACCGTTAAAGACTCTCTAAGGCCCGGCTTACCGCCTGAGCAGCTGCTAAGCGCATGGGAGACACGCGCTCGGGCAGTTCTGCGCGGCAGCGTGCGCGGTCAGACCAAGTTTTCTGGAAGTTATCCTGCAAATGCTGCCCTTGAGCATCTTTAAGCGCCAAACATGGCATAGCGCAGCGTTCGCAGAAGCTGGCCACTTTAGGATCATAAGCGATTCCCATAAATGGCACGCCGCGGGCAGCTGCAAATATGAGAGCGTGCAGGCGCATAGCCAGCACCAGCTGGGCTTCTCCAATTAAGGACAGTATCTGCCTAGGCTGAAGTCCCTTGATTAAGTGGATGCGTTCTCCCCAATCCTGCAAGGCTCTGCAGCACTCCGCAGCCAACGCGCTGTCCTGGCTCTCTTGGAACGGTATAATAGCCACATCCAAACCATTCTCAGCCTCCAATATGGAATTTACAGCATTAACAAAATCGCTCAGGTGCAGTCCAGGCCAAGAACGCAAGGCTAGCACTATAAAAGGACGCTGCAAGTTATAAACTGTTTTCAGCTGGAGCAATTCGCCGCAGTCCACCGGTTCCAGCAGCAGAGCAGGATCCGCGCTCAGCACCGCTGCCAGCCTAGGCGCCAATTGGCGCACTTCCGCTAAAGATTTTTCATCGCGCCAAGAAGAAGAGGAAGCCCAAGGCAAAAAAAACCGCACCAGCTGCCGGGAAAGCTGCCGCCGCACCGGGCCAAACCCCTGGCACATGATCTGAGCAGGGCGTCCAAGCAAGCGCGCTAAAACGATTACTCCTAGATAATAAATTACACTGCCAGCACCCGTGGTATCCTGCAGCAGCCCCCCACCGCCAGAGATCAGCATATCACAGCTACGCAGCGCTCTCACTATGCTGAACAGACGCCGGCGCGGATAAGCGCGGACTTCCAGCCGCTTCGCTAGGTCAGCGTTATCCAAAAGCACAGCTATATCCGTATCAGGCGCCTGCCGCCGCACTTCTTGGCACAGAGCCTCAATGATAGCCTCATCGCCGGTATTGCCAAACCCAAAATATCCCGAGAACAGTAAACGCTTAGCCATAATTACTTCTGAGTACCGCGAGAGCGGCGCTGCTTAATCCAAACCAAACCACCGCTAAGGGTATAGGTTGCCACACAAATCCAAGTAACAGCAGTAGCACAAAGAGGAGCTAAAACAAACGGTATAAACCACACCCATTTGGGTATCCAGGTCATTTTGGTAAGCTTGGGATAAGGCAAAGTGCAGACCATCAGCAAGCCGTAAACACAAGTCAGCGCAGCCAAAGTTACAGAGTCATTGCAGCGTCCGAACACCACTAAAGCTGCCAAAATACAGGCTGCCGCCGTGGTAGGCAGCCCCTGAAAATACTGAGGGGGACACAGGGAATCCGTAGTCGCGTTGTAACGCGCCAAACGCACCGCGCCACAGACGATATACAGCGCTGCCGCCAAACCGCACAGCCATGCGGCAGCTCCCTGTCCCGCAATGGCATAATACATCATGGCCCCTGTCCCCAAACAGAAGCTGCTAAAATCACCTAGAGAATCCAGCTGAGCGCCAAATTCGCTGCTAACTCCCCAGCGGCGGGCCAAATAGCCGTCACTGGCATCAAAAATAACACTGGCAGCTATGAGCCAAGCAGCCAAAATAACATTATGGGGGGCAGCAAAAACTGCGGCCACACCTAAAAGCATGTTCAATACTGTACAGGCATTGACCAGCACAAACAGCAGTTTAGATTTCGGTTCTGCACTATTATCTTTTTCCACCTTATCCACCCCCTAAACTATCTTGTAACCGTCAAATATACTTGCTTCTGCGTTTTGCGACACGTTAATGCTTGCGTCATAGCTGATTTAATGGTTAAGATAGTAAGCGCCAAAACTACGTTTGACGCTTACCCCAGAACTATCTTTATTTAGTAAGCGGGACGCCGGCAAAAATCCTCTGCACGTCCATGAAGGTAACCAAAAGCACCAGCCCCAGCAGAATGAACAGACCTATATTGTGCACCATAGCTTCTTTGCGGGGATCGACTTCCCGTCCGCGCACCCATCCAAAGAAGAGCACGCAAAAACGGGCACCGTCCAAAGCCGGGAACGGTATCACGTTAAAGGCGCCCACGGCAGCATTGATCAAAGCGGTAATGTACAGCAGTTTGCCCAGGCCTTGATCGGATAGCTCAAAAATCATCTGCATTATTCCCAAAGGACCTGACATAGACGCTTTTACCAGGGCCGGGCTTAGCATTTTTGTGACCAGCTGCTGAATAATAATTACCGGAGAGATAATCAAACGGCCAATCAAAGTAAATGAACGGGTGATGACCAGGCCCATGGTTATGGGACGCAGGGTTAGCCCCATACCTATGGTATCGGACAGGCCCTCCTCGGATTTAATAACCACATGTTCTTGGCCGCGGGCTATGTCGAATACCAAAGGATGTTCAGCCGATATACTGTCCTTGGTGGCCAAAAGCACTTCATTTAAACTGTCAATGTCGGCGACTCTAGCTCCATTGACGAAATGCACTTCATCGCCCGCCTGGAATCCTAATTTGGCAGCGACACTGCCTTCTGCCACGCTCTGTACTTCGTTGATAGTGTGTTTAATGAACTTAAATTCAGTTACCTGAGCGGGCATAATGCCGATTTTTCCCACCGGCTGCAGATAGCCGACGGGAATGTCCATTTTAACCTCGCCCTTCCCCTGTACGGAAAAAGTAACCGCTGTTTTTTCCGGCTGAGGGTTCTTAGCACTCTCGCTTTGGGCCAGCTCGCGAAACTGCTCAATTAAAGCGGGCACAGAGGCCACTTTATTGCCATTTACCGCAGTTATCACGTCGCCAGCCTTTATTTTGCTCTCACCGCCATCGCCAAAAGCGCTAATTTCCACGACTTTCGGCAAGTTTTTGTCAGTGCTGGAAGGATGGAATACCAAAGATCCGATCAAAGCATTGGGAACTATTTCCACGTCCTGCAGATCGCCGCCGCGCTTAAGAGTAACTTTAGTAGGCACACCAGGACATTCTCCCACGGCCTTAATCATTGCACTGCCCGACACGATAGGGCTGCCATTAATCGCCGTGATTTCGTCGCCATAGGCCACACCTGCCGCTGCGGCTGGGGAATTGTCAAATACCTTCATTACAATAGGCATGCTCTTAGGACTGAGATCCACTAAACCGTAACATGCCCCGATTATCCAAAACAAGATCAGAGCGGATATGAAATTCATGGTCACTCCGCCCAAAATAACCGCCATACGCGCTGGTATAGAAGCATCGTTGAAATTACCTTCCAACTGACGCATGGTCTGGTAGACTTTATCGGGCAGATAACGCACATGACCTAAAACGCTGCGGAATTTTTTCTTTTCTTCGGCGTCTTCTGGCAATTCGCTCTCTTTGGCGGCTATAGCGGCAGCGACATCATCCCTAGAGGCCGGCAGCATATCCTCGGACACATAGGCAGAAACCATATTATATTCATCCTGCTTATCGTCCGAATCGGGATCTTCTCCCAGCATCATCACATAGCCGCCTAAAGGCAGAAGACAAATGCTAAACTCAGTGCCGCGGAATTCAAAAGCAAACAGACGCGGGCCAAAGCCTATGGCAAAGCGCGGACATCTGATGCCCACTCTCCGCGCCATAATAAAATGGCCTAATTCGTGAATAGCAATAATAAAGCCAAAAGCTATACATACCGCAATAATACTCAAAAAGTGGTCGCACAGCCACGTAATAACTGCCAATTTTACCTCCCAATACCACAGCACACAGCGACCAATGCCGCAATGAATATGCGTGTTAGCACACAGCCAGAGATACCCTTTAGACTCCCATGAGCTGTTTCACATAAGCGGCTGAACAGCGGCGTACTTCAGCATCTGTTTCCGACAAAATTTCTAAACTGGAGGCCGCTGTTACCGTGTGATTATCCATTGCCTGGCGCAGTATTTTAGGTATATCGCCAAATGTAATTTTCCCCTCCAAAAATGCGGCTACCGCGATTTCATTGGCCGCATTTAAGCAGCAGGGCATAGTGCCACCCTGGCGTCCCGCCTCAAAAGCATAAGACAGACAGGGGAAATCGTTCCAGCGCGGCTCTTCAAAGGTCAGATCGCGGCAGTGCTGTACGCTCAGCGTCTGCCAGCTGTGCGTCAGACATTCGGGATAGCCCAAAGCGTACTGAATGGGCGTGCGCATATCTGGAGGCCCCATCTGCGCAATAACAGAACCGTCTAAAAATTCCACCATCGAATGAACTATGCTCTGCGGATGCACCCAAATGTCAATTTGGTCTAAACTGACTTCGAAGAGGTGCATCGCTTCCAAAACTTCAAAGCCTTTATTCATCAGCGAAGAAGAATCAACGGTAATTTTAGCTCCCATATTCCATGTCGGATGCTGCAAGGCTTCAGCAGCCGTCATAGCAGACAATTTTTCGGCTGGTACCTTGCGGAACGGACCACCTGAAGCGGTAAGGATAATGCGCTTAATAGCTTTTAGCCCGCGCCCCTGCAGAGCTTGAAAAATAGCTGAATGTTCAGAATCAACAGGCAGCAGAGGCAGCCCCTTTTGTTTTGCTAATTTAGTAACCAGCTCGCCGCCAACCACCAAAGTTTCTTTATTGGCCAAAGCAATGGGTTTGCCAGCCTCCAAAGCCGCTACAGTCGGTTTTAATCCAGCTACACCTACCAAAGCCGACAAAACGATATCCTGGTCTTGGCGCTGGGCCAGTTCGATAACTCCAGACTCGCCGGCCAAAATCTCTATACCGCTCCCAGATAAGGCTTCTTTAAGCTGCGGGTAGCAAGTCTCGTCACCTATAGCTACAGCCTTAGGATGAAATTTGCGGGCCTGTTCGGCTAGCATTTCCCAGCGGCGGTTTGCAGCGAGGGCTCCAGCCTGGAACAGCTCTGGATAAGCCTCCACCACATCTAAAGTCTGCGTACCGATAGAACCGGTTGAACCCAAAACGGATATCGTTTTCACTGTAAAACTCCTATACTGCCGCCTGCGCGGCTTTGCCACTCCCATCCTTTAGGGGGAGTCAGATAGTTCACAAGTTAGCTGATCGCTAACTAAATGATATTACCTTTAGGGGCAATGTCATTTAGTTAAGGCTCAATGACATTGGGAATGTTGACTCATATACAACTATCGCCACGTTTATGCCCGGGTACAAGCTAGCCTATAACATAAGCTAAACCTCGATTCCCCAACAGTCTTGGGCACCCCCTCTGTCGCATTCGCGACTTCTCCCCCTCCCATCCTTTAGGGGGAGTCAGATAGTTTCGCAGGTTAGCTGATCGCTAACTAAATGATATTACCTTTAGGGG
>JAUNIO010000026.1 GCA_030535355.1 bacterium
AAATCTATGCATTTTTATTTTGCAACTTTAAGCACTTTTATTTTGCAATAAACATCGATTGTTCATCTATGAAGAAATAACAATATTCTGCAAAATATCCTTTTACTAAAATCTGTTTAACCATAATCCTGTCCTGGGGGATAAGCCTGGGCTGTCTGCGGATGCAGGGCTGGCAGCTGCTGGCACCGTTCTGCAGTTCTCAAACAATAACTATTCTAAGGACAGCCGTTAATCCCGCAGCTGGCACCCTCGGCGATAATTTGCTTTCCTTCATCTTTTAAGGCGCGCAGAACCACGGATTTTAATTGTTCGGCTGACTGAGCACCGGGAACTCTATAGCTTCCTATCACAAAATAGGGAACGGCATGAATTCCATAGTTGTAGGCTTCGCGCTCATCGGCAATCACTTCATCTTCATACTGAGCTGTGCTCAGCATCTCTTGCACCTCATGCGCGGGCAGGCCGCATTCCTCACCTATTTGCTGCAGCAGCTTTACATCGGCCAATTCGCGGTTTTCCGTAAAATAAGCTTTAAATAGGCTTTCAATTACCCTTTCGGCCAGGGCCGGATCGCCTTTGCTTTGCGCCAGCTTGGTCAGGCGATGGGCGTCCATGGTATTAGTGAATAAGGTAGAAGCGTATTTAAAATCTAAGCCTTCCTTTTTTCCCAGCTCAGATATGTGCGCTATGGTCTCCCCCGCCTCCTGCATTGAAATACCGTACTTGCGGGCAAAGCGGCTCTGAGTGTCGCTGACAGCGTGCAGTTCGGCGCGCGGGTCCAGCTGAAATGCCCTCATTTCGATTTTTACATCGGTAAGTTCAGGAATTTCGGAAAGGACCCGTTTCAGACGGGCCTCGCCAATGTAGCAATACGGACAGGCATAATCCGACCAATATGTAATTTTCATATTAACACCTCCATAATAATAGAACATGTTTTATTATTATCTGGTTGCGATTATATAGAATATGTTCTATTATGTCAATAAGGCTTAGTTAATATGGCGAGAAGATGCGGACGGCCTGCTAAAGGGGCTGAACTAACCGACAGCAGGCAAAAAATTATAGATACAGCTGTGAGAATAATTCGGGAACAGGGCGCTGGCTGCGTTACGGTGCGCCATATCTGCGAAAGCTCTGGTTTGTCTATCGGGACATTTTACCATTATTTCCGCGATAAAGACGATCTCATGATGTATTTTGTGCGCGTTATAGATTTCGACGCTTTAGCGCTGCAGGCGGATGCGGATCGAGTAGGTGATCGCCAATGCGAGCTGTATATGCACTTGATAAAGCAATATGTCCAGCTCGGCGATGATTTTATGAAAAAGTTTTATACCACAGATAATTGTTCATTATCGGCGTATATGGGAGAGCAGAATGGCAATTATTCTGCAGGTACAGTAATGGCCAGAAGTGAGCGAGAATTAAGAGGGGCACAGCAGGCAGGTCGTTTGTATAAAGAAGCCGATGTTCATCTGTTGGCCATGGATATCTGTACTATAGTGAAAGGCTGTGTGTTTGAGTGGTGCTTAAATGGCGGCGCTTTCAGTATAGAGGATAGTCTGCGCCGGATTATCAATAATTATTTGACACCTTATCTGCAGGATAGACCAAAACACATTGGACAGGCATGAGCAGCTGATAGTCAGACGTTTATAAGAATCTGCTGTCAGCCTGTGGCGCTTGTTATACAGACATAAGCGTCTTCACAGCGCCATAGTCAAGACAGCTGCGCATTATTGTTTTTATCATTGTGCAGCAAATTAGAACCTAAGGAGTGTAAACAATGCCGTATATAACAGTCAGCGACGGTACTAAGCTGTATTATGAGGATCATGGCAGCGGAGAAACTCTTCTCTTCAGCCACGGCCTAAATTCTTCGCATTTGGACATCAAGGATTTTATCGGCGAGTTTAAAGGCGAATATCGCCTGGTGTTCTACGATCAGCGCGGGCATGAAGCGTCCGAACGTCCGACTAAACACATGAACGTCAAGAGACTGGGACAGGACATACACGATGTTATCGAGGCTCTCGACCTTCAGGATGTAACAGTTATCGGTCATTCCATGGGTGCGGCGTCCATTTTCAGCTATGTAGGCCAGTTCGGCTGTGCCAAGCTGAAAAGGATAGTGGCCGCCGATATGTCGCCTTATATGCGCAATACTGTCTGGGATGGCGGCATAGCCCAGGGCAAATGGACTGATGAGGATTTCCTGCAGGACTTAGAGCGCATCTTTGACAATATCGGATACGCTGGCTGGTACATAACCAAGACCATGATGAACCCTGCCTTAGCTGCCACTCCGCCGGAAATGGAAGAGGCCATGATCGCCCTGTGCGGCCAGGGTTTCGATCCCTGGACTATGGCCAGTCTTTGGTACTCGCTGTTCAGAACCGATCAGCGCCCCGCCATGGAAAAGATAACCGTGCCTTTCCTCTATATCATGCCGGAGCTTCCCCTTTATTCCATGACCGCCGTCAATTATATCAGGGAGCATGTTAAAAGCGAGTTTGTGCTTGAGAAAGATTTCCCCGGGACGACGCACAATATCATTCAGCAGATGCCCCGCGAAACGGCGGAAAAGGTTAAAGCCTTTATAAATCGTTATTAACGGCGGTTTAGCGACGTTTTCTGCAACAGAAGATATATGTCTGTTAAAGACCATAATTGCGGCGTGAGACAGGCTTTCAGAGCGAAACTTCTTTCTTGCCGATGATATATTCGCAGGAGAGGCCGCTGCTTATTCATGCAGGCGCGGCAGGAGCTTACGGTAAATCTCAGCGGCGGCCTCCCCTATTTTATGGGCTTTGTCAGAAATTTTAAAAGCGCTGACCGCGCTGCCCCGGGGATCGCAGTCGCCGATCTTTTCACCTGCGCTGACTTCCAAACCGTCGTGCACTAAACCGCGCAGCAGGCCGGCGATAGCGCTGATTACTGGCTTTCCGCCGACATAACCGACTATTTCCCCAGCCTCGATAAGGTCGCCCACCTGACGGGTGCCTGTAAAAGTACCAGCCTGCGGGGCGCGCAGCAGACGGCGCGAACTCTCTCCGCCGATCACCCCGGGAACGCCGGTATTGGGAATGGCGCGGCCTTGAGTGATTATGTCTCCTAAATGCTCGCCGCGCTGGGTCTCGATGACGTAATCTACATTGGGCATTTCGCCTGCGGAACCTTTGGGAATATCATCCCAGCGGGAATACGCTGTAAAACCAGGACCAAGCCCGATTACCGCCGGGGCCAGAGGGCGCTGATCGGGCAGGTCGTACTTGAACATACGGCAGTCAAAGATGAACTGTGGCTTTAATAGCTCGATTAAGCTGGTTTCGCTGTCGATCAGGACGGGGATAATCCCGGAAGCCTGCGTTTGGCTGTGCAGTTCGTCAATGGTCATCAGTTGGGAAGTCAAGTCTTCGACGCGCTGGGCACCGTTATAGACGGCATAACCCAGGCAGACGGTGTGGCGCACCATTTTGGGATGGGCCAGTTCGGTGATGATGACGCGGGCCCCCTGTTTGTGGAGATGATAAGCGACGCCGGTCCCCAGGTCGCCTCCTCCGCGGATTACAGTCGTTAGAGATATAGCTGTCATAGCTGTATTGTCGATCCTATTATGTAATAAGGGCGTTATTCGCTGCTGAGATTAACGACTCCCTGCACTGTCAGAAGTTTATTGAGCCGGCGAGGTCTGAGGCCCGCTGTCGTTTTGCATCAGCTCCATCAGCTCGGCGTCGGTTTTTTCGTCCAGTTCGCTTTCTTTGAACAGCTTGACCAGCATTTTGGCCAGGGGTTTGTCGTTGTGCACGAACACGATGTCGTAATATCCGGGCTGGTAATTCTCATGGAAGACATAGAAATTCATGGTGTGCTCGTCGTCCCAGGCTGCAGGGACTTCCCCTTCCGCTTTGGCCGCCGGTTCGCTGGGCAGGCCTTTATCGTAAGCGGACGGATCCGGATTGTGGACGAAAGCGTAGATGCCGATCTTTTCACCCGCCGGGATGCCGGTGTCTAAGGAAAAATTCATCCACTCGTCCAGATTGAAAACGCTGCGGATGCCGTCCCCGGCGCAGGGCAGCCCATTGATGCCGGAACCTGACTGGTTGCCCGTGATCTTCACGCCTTTAATCAGCGGAGTTTGGCCTTCGGGCAGATTGATCTGGTACAGACGTCCCAGGATCATGGTCTGTTCGGCGGGCTGGTCCGCCTTCTTTTCGGCGGCTTGAGGCTGCTCGGTTTTGGCAGAGGCCGGTTCGGCTGCCGCGCCGGTCTGCTCCTGAGTCTGCTTGGTTTCCGGGGAAGCTGTGCTGTCCGGCTGAGGGGCGGGACTCTTGCTGCAGGCGGAGAGCGTGAGAGTTAAGGCAGCGGCCAGCATAAGGCTGCTGAAGCGTTTTATATTCATCGAAGAACCTCCATCGCCATCAATGTGTTAATATATTAGATCGGCTTCGGACGTAGCGGCGCCGGAGAACCGCCGGTGATATTTCCCTATGCAAGTGTCAAAGCCTTCGTGTCCGGCGCTGGTTTTCTGCCTCCCTCATTGTATGTATATCTGTCTAGCGTTTCTCTGTGGCTTCCGTATATAATCAAGAGATAAAGTATTTAATCTCCTGTAAAGAGTGTTCTCGCACCGATGCGTCGGACGAGGTGTTCACATAGAACTTGCCGCTGCGGAATGAGGAAAAGCGCAGCAGTAGATCTTGGGAATACAGGGTTTCAAAGCGGCGGATGTCTTCATATCTGCGGCAGAAAATCAGGTCCCGATAGGTCTCATAGAGGAACGGCGCCGTCGTATACAGTCTGAAGCTGACTCTGTCGTCCAAAGCCTTAAGCAGCATGGGAATCGTGCCGATATATCCGGATTCGATCACGGCGATATGCTCTGCAGAGACAGAACCGAGCAGTTCCAGAAGCAGCGTTTTTAACGGCGTATGCCTGTCGAGAACCCGCAGAATTCTTTCTCTGCAATAGGCGCAGAAGTCGGGAAAGGCTGTATAACCGTACTCTAAGGCTTCGTAGAGGGGCAGGCGCAGCTCGTCGTCTGCCTGCTGAGTCCGCGTGAACGCGTCCAGGAAGCTGCGGCTGATGAGCCAGGGATAAACTCGGGCACGCTGCCGGCTGCGGAAAAAGACATACGGAAGCAGGGCATCTCTGAGAAGAAAAACATAGGCGGTGTCCGGGGCTGCTTCGAGCCAGCCGCAGTATCGGTAAATGTCCTGTAAAAAGGCCTTGCCGGAAGGGTGTGCATGTTTTTCAGCGGCGGCGATTAAAGTGTCCAGCAGGGATTGGAGCTCGTATTCTTCAGGACTGTACAAAACCGGAGGCAGGCTGTCATGCTCAAGTGGAAATGGCGCGGCTTGGCTGTTCCGCAGTAGCGTCCGCAGCCGGGTCAGACAGGAAAAGCTGTTTTCCAGGTGACGGTTCAGATTGGTATAACCTTCGTCTTCCAGATCGTCCAGCACCTTCAGAAGCTGCTGCGCTTCATAGACGTCTTCGCGCGTAAGCGCTTTGTTTTCCAGCGCTTCCAGACGCAGCCGGTAATAATTATCATTAAACGATATAAACCCCATGCCCCGTATCCTATGCGTTTAGCAGCAGCTTTATTTCGCGCTTGACCCTGTTCAGATCGCTGCAGGTCAGCAGCGGGATCAGGCGCTGAATTTCGCTGATATCTTTATTCCACCATTTAAAGCGGAGCATCAGAGTGATAAGCTCGTCGTCAAAGCGTTTGCGGATCGTTTTGGCCGGATTCCCCGCCGCGATTGTATACGGTTCGACAGCGCTGCCGACCACGCTGCCGGCACCTATGATTGCCCCGTCACCGATATGTACGCCGGGAAGGATGACCGCGTTTTGACCGATCCAGACGTCATTGCCTATGACGGTATCACCTTTGAAGGGAAGATCGGCCGGCGCGGGCGGATTTGCCTGCCAGCCCTGCAGGGTGTAGAAAGGAAATGTGGTGACGGCGTTAAGCTGGTGATTGGCGCCGTTCATCACGAATTCCGCGCCGGCCGCAATCTGGCAGAATCTGCCGATGATCAGCCTGTCGCCCAGCCATTCGTAATGGTGCGTGACGTGGCTTTCAAACTCTGCGTCGGCGATATAGGTGAACTCGCCCACAATGATATTGGGATTCTTGATCGTTGGCTTTACATATATTTCTTTGTCATAACCCGGAATCGGATGGATGAGATTCGGATCGGGACGTTTTCCGTCTTTCATTATCGCCTGCCTATACCGTGCTTGATTGATATGCCGTCGGACTTATTCGCGTTTTTTGCTGATATGCTTTTATCCGCCGCACTCAAAAATCCGGGCGGAAAGGCAGAAAGATGCCGGAAAACCTGCCTATATACCTGCTAAATAATAGTACGTTGGTTTTAGTGCATGAGTTTGATATATGCTTTGTTATATTTTTAAACGTGCCCGCTACACCTTTAAAAGGCCGGGAAAATGATTTATTATGGCAGCTGACAGACTGTTTTCAAATTGATGACAAAGTTAAATTAGCGCAGAAATGGCAGCTGCTGAAAAATATTCTGCCAAACCTGAATACCGATATCAATGCCTGATGCCAGCTGGTGGCTATGCTGGCCCGACAGCTTAAGGAGGGCAGTATGAGTACGGAGCTTTCATTGGAAACCGAATATCCCTGTTTAACTATGGGTGAAGTCAATCATCTGTTCGACGAGGAAGGCACTATTATTGTCGGCGAAAAGCGCATGCGGCTTTTAGGACGCGCCGAGGGACGCGCTGAAGGTCGTGCTGAAGGCAAAACAGAAGAACGGATTAACTGCTTAAAGCAGGTGCTGTACGGCAAATTCAGCGACATCTCCCCTGACCAGCTTGAGGCTGTGCTGGCCCGCCGCGACGAGCCCGATCTGTTCGCCCGCATAATTAAGGCTGATTCTGTCGAGGACCTGCTTCAGTCACTGTCTCGAGCGGACGGTTGATCATGGTGGTGCCGTTACCGCACCGGCCGCGAATTACTGCATTAGAGACGCTGCTGCTTTAGCAGCTTCCGTGCAGAATATCGCAATGGGCATTATCCTCTGCTGAGAATAATGCCCATTGCAATATTCTTCTTTTGTGTTGTCTAAAGCTGCGCGCCGGCTTTTCCGTTTGACATCACGGCCCCGTCTGTTTGTCTAACCGGCGCTGTAAAGGCTTTCGGACCGTTTTATCCGACGTATATTCTTAAGCCGGCAATTATAGTCTGTTTTATGGCCTCAACTTGTTCTTCGTAAGCGGAAGTTCCTTTAAGCACTTCCATTAACGGCTTGCGCAGACAGGCGACGCGCCAAGGCGAAAGTTTGTAAAGAGTATCGCCATCAATATAGTCAAAGCCGTCACGGTTGTTTTCGATGCGGGAACAAATGTTCTTATAACGCTGGCTGTCTTTGAAAGACTTATACCATTCGTTGGCACTGCCTTTTTTGTACGGAGCTTCGAGCAAAATAACAAAGTCAGGACCCATGGCAGGATTAAGAGGCTCGATCCTGTGATCTTTGCAATCGTAAATTATCCCGGCGAACAGCCCCGGCCTCCACGGTTCAAAGCCGTTGGCCCATTTTTCCCCGTTTACCCATTTTTCCGGGTCATTGCCGAAAAAGTCAATGCCAATTCGTCCCCAGCGTTTTTTCGATTCGGGACTGTATCCGGATTCGGAAAAACTGCAGCCTGCGATCTCCGGTACAACCTCGTCCCAGGGCAAACTCGCCAATTCACCGAAAATACCGCTGATTGTCGGCAGAAAATGTACGCCGGACCAATAAAAAGCCAATCCGTCAACATCGATTGCGGATAAACTGCCCATGCCCTTTTCCTCCATATACGCTAAAAAATGCTGCAATATTTCCTTGGCAAAGCTGCCTTCTTCTATGTTACCGCTGTCGTTGAAAATGACTGTCATTTTGTAAATATCCGACCACAAAAGACTTATATCGGTATTCTCTTTTTGCGTCCATTGATTTTTGCTTAGGGTGACTAACACCGCGTAATGCTCATATTCGCTTAAATACTCATCGTCTTTATAGGTTTTCATTTGGTCCGGGTGAAGCCCGGCATTGATTTTATGCTCGCAGACAAAACACAGGTCTTTTCTGTTCCGGCGTTTAACCACAATTTTCAGATCAGGGCGTTTGCCTGACTGAAGAGTCCACTGGGTATTGATCTCGTCCGGTTCATCCCATTGGTCATTGAGCAGCTGAAGCTTTTGCCGGCTTTGATCGTTCAGCACTTTGTTCAGCAGGCGGACATATTCCAAGGCATATCCGTCTATATTGCGGAGCAGCCAGGCGAACAGTTCGGTTAGGTAATTTTCTTCCGGCTTCTGGTTCTCTTTAGGACTGTATTTGCCCAACGCGGCAAAGATAGAATCTTCCAAGTTTTCAGCCTCCCTCTGACAGCAATTATATAATGCATATATACGCATTATATAGCATATTCCTGCTTGTGTGATTAAAATGTATTTACGAATGGCAAAAAAAAACACCATATTTTTCATCTGCCGGCGCTGCTTCAGTATAACCGGGTTCGGCACAGGACATTCCGACGGTCGGAACTACTTAGTATACTTTCACTAAGATATACTATACTGAGGTTTAAGACTGCTGCTTAAAAGTGTTGACTGTCACTGCTGCCGCTCTGGGACAGCTGCCTGCCGATCCACTGCATCAGCACATCCACGATATAGGCCTGCTCCTCCTCGCTCAGGTCCCTGCCCTGGGCGATCCCGTGCCACTTTTCCAGACAGCCGCGGCAGCAGGTAGCGGTAGCGTGCTGGGCTAGGAATACGGGATGGCCTTGAGGAGCGCCGCGCATGGGCGTCTGTTTACCATCGTTCTGAGGCGCTGCTGGAGCTAATCTGTTGCGCACAAAAGCCGCGGCATGAGCGCGGACAGCATCCCTACCCTTTTCTCGGCAATAGGCCTTATCAGCGTCGGTCAGCTGGAAGCGGCTGCGGAACTCAGACTTGGCGATCCGCTCGAACAGATCGGTTTGCAGCCACTGCCCATGGCCTAATGGCAGCGCCGCAGGCCGCCTGGGGCTGGTACTTCTGAGCCGTTCTGCCAGCAGGGTATTTCGCTTGTCCACGGTCACGTTTTTAACCGCTATGGAAACAGCTTTTTTCGTGCCCACCATGACCAGCACTTTTTTGGCCCGGGTTACTCCCGTATAAATGAGGTTGCGCTGCAGCATGACATAATGCGTCATCAGTATCGGCATGACCACTATCGGATACTCTGATCCCTGAGACTTGTGAATGGTCGCCGCGTAAGCGAGAACCAGCTCGTCCAGCTCGCTCACATCGTAGGTGACTTCCCGCCCTTCGAAGTTCACAGTCAGCTCCCTGTCTTCCAGGTTAACCGATGATACTGCACCAATATCTCCGTTGAAGACTTCCTTTTCATAGTTGTTGCGTATCTGCATCACCTTATCGGACCTGCGGTATTCCACACCGCCCTGACGCAGGCCATTGCTTTCGGGATTGACAGCAGCCTGAAGCGCCTGATTGAGACTGGCAGTGCCTACTGCGCCGCGCTGCATGGGAGTCAGTACCTGAATGGAGGATGGCGGGACTTTGTAATAACGCGGGAGCCGGTCTCTTACCAGCTCTACGATTTCTTGAGCGGCTTCTTCTGGGTCTTCGCGCTCTCTGAAGAAAAAGTCGGTGTCTTTGCCGTTGCTCAGATCGGGCATCTGCCCCTTGTTGATGAGGTGAGCGTTGGTAATTATGCGCGAAGCTGCTGCCTGGCGGAATATTTTCGTTAGGCGAACAACAGGATAAGCGCCGCTGTCGATGACATCGCGCAGGACGTTGCCTGCCCCAACTGAGGGAAGCTGGTCAATATCTCCAACCAAGATAAGGGTCATGGAATCCGGCAGAGCCCGCAGCAGAGCGTACATGAGCATGATGTCGATCATTGAACATTCATCGACGATGAGCACATCGCCGTGCAGCGGCTTTTCCTCATTGCGCTGATAGCCTTCCGGAGGCTTGAATTCCAGCAGGCGGTGGATGGTTTTGGCTTCCATTCCCGTCGCCTCGGACATTCTTTTGGCGGCCCGGCCCGTGGGGGCGGCCAGGAGCACGGCTGCCCCGGCTGAGCGGAAGGCGCTGATGATCCCCAGCGTGGTTGTGGTTTTGCCTGTGCCTGGCCCTCCTGTGAGAATGAGCACCTTGCTTTGGACAGCTTGGGTGATAGCTTCCAGCTGTACGGGATCGTAAGTTATAGAATCAGCGCGGCCGATCTGGTCCGGCAAGCTTTCGGCGTTAATCTGCACAGTGCGGGAGGCTGAGAATATCTCTTTTAGCCGTTTGGCTGTGCCGGCTTCCGCAAAATAGAAGGGCGGCAGGTAAATTGCCATCCCGTCATCCGCGTTGGGCAGGGATTCCGTGATGATGTCCTCTGCGTGGATCATTTCCTCCAGCGCTTCGGCAAGAAGGGATTCCTCTACATCGAGAAGTTCTGTGCCCGCCTTGATCAGCTGGCTGTGCAAAGCGTAGCAGTGCCCGGCGTCGGCGAGGCGGTTCAGCGCGTACAGCAGGCCGCTGCGCAGTCTGACATACTTTTCTTTCTCAAAACCCAGCTTTTCCGCGATGGCATCGGCAGTCTTGAAACCGATGCCCCAGATATCGTCGGCCAGGCGGTAGGGATTTTCCTGAACGATTTGGATGCTCTCGCTGCCATAGGTTTTCCAGATTTTGGTGGCGTGGGAGGTGGAGACGTTATGGCCTTGCAGGAAGACCATGATGTTTTTTATCTCCTTTTGCTCTGCCCACGATTTCTTGATGCGCTCTACCCTAACTTTGCCTATGCCGGGAACGCGGATGAGATCGTCGGGATTCTCTTCAATGACATTGAGAGTTTCCGGGCCGAATTCTTTAACGATGCGTTTGGCGAAGGTCGGGCCTATGCCTTTGACCAGCCCGGAACCCAGATACTTTTCTATGCCGTAAGCGGTGGCAGGGAGCGTTTCTTCGAACGTCTCGATGACGAACTGCTGTCCGTATTTGGCATCCACTTTCCACATACCGGTCAGGGACAAGACGGAACCGACGTGGACTTCCGGCATAGCGCCGACCACGGTGACGAGTTCTTTGTAGCCTTTGACTTTGCATTTGATGACCGTATAGCCGTTTTGCTCGTTTTGATATGTAATGCGCTCGACTACGCAGCGCAGGCGTTCCATGTTCCTGTGGCCTCCCCGCAGATCGTTTCTTATTATTTTACATTTTTACATATAAGTTTACGCTATATGGAGATAATAGTATAGCATATTCATTAATATAGCTAACAATACGGTAAACTGCTATAATGACTCAGCGAAAAATATGGCATGAAAGTTTTGTATAGAAATGGATAGAGAAGCGAGCAGCCGAAAACAGCTTTGCCCGTATTGCGGCCAGAGCGCACTAGAATTAGCAGAAGACAGCAAAATAGATTTGCCCTGCTCAGAGCAAGAAAAAGCCGCCATCAATACGGTCAACAAAATGCTTCAAGAGGCGGGGATGGATCCTTTGTCTTTGGCTGATGAGGAGGAAGACGAGCTGGGCAGGACTTATTTATGCTCTAACTGCGGCAGTCTTATCAGCGCTTCTCAGCTGGAGGAAATGAAAGATGCAGGAGGATCGGCGCTTAGCTCTTCCTCTGCCATAGACCGCGAAGCTGCGGCCAGCTCTGCCGAAATTGTCGATTCAGCTTGGCAGCTCATGCAGAAATCATATTGGGAAAAAGCAGCCGCAGTTTTAGCGCCTCCCTATCCGCCATTTCACGCTTTGGAGTGCGCAGTATATCTCAGTGTCTGCCAAATGGCGCCTGAGTTTTTGCAAGAGTACGCTATGTACACGCGCTGCGAACAGCTATATATGTTAAGTGAAAATCTCAAGAAGATCGATAAATTTTTGCCCAAGGAACCTCACGGTCATCCTAAATGTGATGTTTATACAATTTTACAGAGAGTGCATCAGGCTTTAATGCTGCTGGGGACTCTGACGCTGCACTGCGCTACCAATTATGATATAAAAAGCCGTATCATAGACAGGACCAATTGCAAACGCTGCGAGGTCCTCGTCGTTTTTGCTGAATATCTGGAATCTCGGGGTGCAGATGCTCGGCATGGCACGGGTTATCTTAAAATGGCCGCTGAACTTTATCACAAATGCCTGGAAGCCGCCCGGGAAAGATATTGTCATATCATTTTGAGCAGAGAAATCAACAAATTGCAGATTCCTCCCCAAATGCGCCGGCATATCAAGGCCAAGATTGCTGAGCTGAATAAAGCCATAAGTGAAAGGGACGCCAAGTTTACCCCCCGCCAGCCCCTGCCCGATCCTAAAATAATGCCCACCTGGCTGCTCTACTTATTGTCGTATTCTCCGGCAATATTGCTGTGCTTTCCGTTATTTGTGGATGATAAATTGCTTAATACTGTGCTTAGAACTACGCTGTCAGCCAACAGTTTTGGCCATAATTTAGAGTATTATATAATGAACGGCTATTTACCCGCCATGCTTGCGGTCTTCTCTTTTGTAGCCGGTGCCGTTCTTTATAAACTGTATTATAACAAATGATTTGGGTTCTGGGCCTAGGGCGGTCCATATGTATCCGGGCGATTGTCTGGGCGGCTATATGTGTTTATCCTGCATTTTATTTAGCATATGCTGACATGAGGCTGACATTATGAAAAAGCTGACCATATTTAGCATCATTTTATTCGCGGTCCTCTCCGCCATATTATTAGCTATCATCTTCTATCCCGGTCACGCAAGTGGCATGATATACGATATTGAGGAATACAAATTGCTTAAAAGGGCCGGGCAGGGCGATGTCTCAGCGCAATGCAGCTTAGGCAGGCATTATGAGCGCCCTTCGGCTGATTTCTTTGAGATAGGTGTTTTGGGGGGCGCTGTTAAGAAACCAAACTACCAGCAGGCGCTTATTTGGTACCGCAAAGCTGCCGAGCAAGGCAACAGCTACGCGCAATACCGATTAGGTGAGTTCTATGAAAAAGGAACGGCTGTGAAAAAGGATATTAAACAGGCGATCCTTTGGTTCGGCAAATCAGCCGCGTGCGGTTCAGATTTTGCCCAAATACGTCTAGTCAAACTCCATATCGAAGCCATAAATGCCAATAATATCCGGCAGGATGATTGGTTTCGCCAGGGTGCTGCAGAAGGATACGCTGTTTGTCAGTATCAGCTTGCTTTATGTTATAAATATGGTCAGGGCGTAAAGAAGGATTATAAAGAGGCGGCTCGCTGGTTTCGCCAGGGTGCTGATAACGGCGATTATGACTGCCAGTATGAGCTGGGACGCTGCTATGCCCAAGGCGAAGGCGTCAGCCGCGACCTCGCACAGGCGGTTTTTTGGTACCGTGAAGCCGCTGAACAGGGTCATGCAGACGCTCAGAAAGCGCTGAAAGCTATGGGTAAATAATCCTGCAACCGATTTGCTTAAACGGAACATTGGCTTGAAGTAACGGAACTGAAGAAAGATATCCAAATGAATCAGAAACAAATAAAAATGAAGTGCCTTACAGCAGCTCTTATAGCGGCTGATATAGTGTTGGCCCTTATAATAGGCATAGTTACCTATTATTCTGTGCTGGAGCCGGCTGCGGAATTTTATGCGTATAAGCCACTGGCAGTTCTTGGCCATGCTGGCTCGCAATTTAAGATAACGCGTTTGAGTTTTGGGAATATGGACATTCTCAGCGACAGCGAGAAGATGATGTGGCTGCGCAAAGCTGCTGAACGGGGCCATGCTAACGCTCAGCGCGATCTGGCCTATTGCTTATCGAAACAGAAAGACTTTAAACAGGCAGTGCATTGGTATCTTAAAGGCGCGGAGCAAGGCGATAAAGACTGCCAAAGGCACCTAATCCACTACTATATCTCTACCTGCGGCATGGATAACGGCCTCAGGCAGCAGGTGCTCAGTTTTTATCGCCAGGGTGCCGAAAAGGGTGATGTAAAGTGCCTTTATCAATTAGGCCTGTGCTATCAGTTTGGAGACGGTCTCCCCCAAGATACGGGCCAGGCCCTACGCTGTTTTCGCAAAATCACTGAGCATAGCGCTGAATTAAGCACTGTGCGAGAGGATGTGTGGTACAAGGGAAAGTGCGCTTATCGGTTAGGCTTGTACTATAAACTGGGATACGGCGTGCCCAAGGACCTGAAAGAGGCGGCCAAGTGGTTTCGCGCCGGCGCTGATTTAAATAGTTCCGGCTGCCAGTTTCAATTAGCTCAGTGCTATAAATACGGATACGGCGTGAATAAAGACCTGAAACAGGCAGTCAGTTGGTTAAAAAAAGCTGCTGACGCCAAGCACATGGGCGCTCAGTATAATTTAGGCCAGTGCTATGAATTAGGTTTAGGTGTGCAGAAAGATCGGAAACAGGCCATAGACTGGTATCGCCAAGCCGCTGAACAAGGCAATAGCGGGGCGAAAACGGCTTTGGCCAGACTGGAAAAATAGCTTTGCGCTGAAGCGGCGGCCTCATCTCCCCTCTTCTGGGCGGCTGTGAATAATCTGGGCTGATTAACGCTGATTATATAATCTGTTGCTTAGGCTCAATACTGATATAAGGCAGACACTATGAGTAAGTTAATAAAGTTTAGTATTGTTTTATTCGTTATTTCTCTATGCTCAGGCTTGATTGTCATCTTATATCCTGGCCGCTTAGGCGGCATGATGTACGATATCAGGGGATATGGGCTGCAAAAAAAGGCAAAGCGCGGCGATGTCGGCGCGCAATATAACTTAGGCAAGCATTATGCCCATCCTCCGTTCACTATTGAAGCTAATGAACAGCAGGCAGCCTTTTGGTATCTCCAAGCTGCTGAGCAAGGTTACTGTATGGCGCAATGGGATATAGCGGAGCGCTATTCTAGAGGAGCAGGAGTCGAACAGGACCTTAAACAAGCTATGTTTTGGTACAGTAAAGCAGCGGCACAAGATTTACCGATGGCCCAAAAAAAGTTAGCTGAGCTCTATAACAGTGAAATAGATGCAGATAAAATTCTTAATAAGCAGGCCAGTTGGTTTCACTATAGTGCTGAATCGGGCAATGCGGACTGCCAGTGTCAGTTAGCATTATGCTATATGTTGGGCCATGGTGTAAATCAAGACTATAAAGAAGCTGCCCACTGGTTTCGCCAAGGGGCTGAGAGCGGAAACGCCGTCTGCCAGTATCAGCTGGGCTGCTGCTATGCTAATGGCTTAGGCGTCAGCCGTGATCTTAGTCAGGCGGTTATTTGGTATAGCGAAGCCGCTGATCAGGGCCATGAAGAAGCGAAAAAAGCTCTGCAGACTCTAGGACAACAGCTCTAAGTTTGGCGCTGAGGGGCAGAAAGATTATCTTACCATGAAGAAAAATCTGAACATGAAGAACAATAAAATATTACTATTCTTTATAGTATTATTCGATTTGCAATTGCTGCCTACTATAGGCTTTTTGCTGTTATTCTTAACTTCGGATGTCATAGCTTATTATGGAATGGTTTTTTTTGCTAAACGGGGCAATATCACAGCTCAAGAGTTTATAGCAGATGCTTATCTCAATCATTATGGCTCCGCTTTAGTCAGCGCTGAGGAAGCGGAGTTCTGGCTGCGTCAGGTCGCTGAAGAGGGCCGTACTGATGCCCAATACAAGCTGGCCAATTGTTATAAAGCTGGGCTGTTTGGCAAGAAGGACTCCAAGCAGGCAGTGCTTTGGTATCGCAAAGGTGCGGAGCAAGGCCATAAAGATTGCCAGAGGCAGCTGCTGGAGTGTTATGCTCACGGAGACGGCACAGATAAAGACATGAAGCAGGTTATCAGTTACTATCGTCAGGGTGCCGAACAGGGCGATATAAAATGTATTTATCAGTTGGCGCTGTGCTATAAATATGGGAATGGTGTACCTGCAGATACAAAACAGGCCATAAATTTGTTTCGCCAAGGTGCTGAGCAAGGAGTTGAGCTGGGCGCTGATTATTTCTCCCGTATGCGAGGAGAGGTTAAGTGGGAGCACAAACAATGTCACTATCGCTTAGGTTTATGTTATAAGCATGGCGACGGCGTATCGAAAGACTTGAAACAAGCGGTTAATTGGTTCAGCAAGGGGGGAAATTTAGGTGATCCCGATTGCCGGTATCAATTAGGTGTATGCTATCAGCGTGGATACGGCGTGAATAAGGATCTGAAACAGGCAGCCAGTTTATTTACCAAAGCTGCCGACGATGGGCATATGGGGGCGCAGTATAATTTAGGCCAGTGCTATGAATTAGGCCTCGGTGTGCAGAAAGACCGCAATCGGGCCATAGACTGGTATCGCCAAGCCGCTAAACAAGGGAACAGCGGGGCGAATAAGGCTTTAGCTAGGCTGGGTGATACTCGTTCCGTTTCCCATCCCTAAGCGTTGCAAACTCCTTCGGCTTTCCAATATCGCGGCCTTTAACCCGAAGGGGTAGAAACGCGTCATGCTGCCAGTCTGGCAGCGTGACAGTCTGGCAGCGGACATCGATCGTATGGATACCGTGCTTCGCCTAGCTGGTCTTTTGCTCTTTAGGCCGCTGACCTTTATCTGATTTCTCGTATTTCGTCCAGTATCTCCGCCTCGGCGTTCTCTTCCACAAACATGGATATTTCATCCATCAAGCTGTCCGCCATAGCGTTATGCGGAACAATAGCTGCCACACCGATAACTATAATCTGATGGGTGTCCTGTTCAGCGATTTCCGCTGCTGAGACGTGAAACTTGTTCTGCAGTTTGGCAATTAAGCTTTTGACAATCATTCTCTTTTCTTTCAGACTGTGCACCCATGATGCGTGAAGTCTGAATATTATTGCTGCTATTTTCATCTCGTTAGCTTATCAATTAAATTGACGTCAGTATAGTTGTTGTAAAAAACCGCCAGCGTCTATCCTTATCTGTTGGTTTTGGATTACATGTAATCCTCGGAATTCCATAGACTATATTCTCGCAAGGTTATGCGTTCCTATATTCTATTTAATAATGTACCAGTTTTTCCCGGTAATATGGCTGCTCGGCTTCGGGGACGCGCAGGGCGTTCATGGCTTCCTGTAGGCTCAAGCCCAAGGTCTCCATCATGTTTTTGAGAGAGGCGGTTATGCCTTCAATCAGTCCCTCTTCTCTGCCTTGAACCCGCCCTTTGGCGGTACCCTCGGCGATGTCTTCTTCCCGACCTTCTTCCCTGCCTTGAGCGATATAGCGGGTGCGCCAGCAGATCATGTTGCCTTCTGCGTCCAGCCGGTCGTCAATATCCTGAGCCGTAACATGCGGGTACTGTTTGTCCAAGGTCAATTCAGTGCTCATATCACCCTCCGATATCTGATTTAGTACCAAGCCGGACAGCTGCGTCCAGGCTTCGCGGTTGAACGATTCGCCCAAGCCGGAAGCGAACTCTTCGAAATTATGCCACTTTTGCCCGAAAATGTCCAGTTTATAGGTCTGCAGGCAGTCGAGCAAACGTCTGATTAAGCTGGTTCTGCCGCTTTTGAGTCCAGCCCTTACCGCGTCGACCGGTTTAAAGCGAAACTTCACGGGAGCCGTAGTCCTGTCTCGCCTATCGCCTTTTACCGCAGGCAATATGCGCAGCTTGCTTGACAGCAATTACTTTTATGTTATTATATAGACAACTTCTCCCTCAGGCCTCTGTTACGGCATGCACACTTGAGGGCGTTTTGTTTTAAGCGTATGAATTACAAACCGTTTTTGACCATAGACGAACAAATCGAGCTTCTTCGTTCTCGGGGATTAACTATTGACGATGAAAATGCGGCCAAAAGATTTCTTTCCGAACACAATTATTATCGTGTGAGCGGCTATTCATTAACTCTTCGTCATAATAATCAGTCTTTTGAATCAGCATCATTTCAGAATATTATTGATATTTATAATTTTGATCATGAGCTGCGGCATATTCTGCTAACTTTTATAGAAATCATTGAAGTTAGGATTAAATCGGTTTACGCTTATGAATTTGCTCAGCTCTATGGTCCGCTGGGCTATCTGAATGATTGTCATTTCACAAATACAAAAGAGTACGGAATCATTATCAAAAAAGTTGAAGAATTAAAAAAATCCCGTGTTAGTCATGAAGCTTTTCTGAAACACTATATCAACGAGCTGAAACAAGATCTTCCATTGTGGGCTTATGTTGAGTTATTAACTATTTCTGATATTTCTATATTATATAGTATATCAGACAAAATTTGCCGGCGTAATATTGCTGCTGCATTTAACCTCACTAATAATAAAGGAGCAGATATTCTCGCCCACTATCTGCACAGCATGACGATTATCCGTAATCTTTGCGCTCATGGCAGCCGTCTTTTTAACCGTTTATTCGAACAAAAACCGTCGCTCAACAGAAAAGAGCAAGCACTTTTAATTAAAGATAAAGATGGAATAATAGATAATTCTCATTTATACGGGTTTATTCTGGTTATGAAACGTTTATTATCTGAAAATCAGTTTTCCGATATGAAAGAAAAAATAATCGATTTGACAATCAAAATACCGTTTGTTCGTATGGATTACTATGGCTTTAGAAATGATTGGCAGGACGTTTTATAACAGCATCCTGTAACCTGGCGGCAGCCTTATTCAACAGCCTTTTAAGTATGCCATATTATTTCCAATATACTGACGCATTCATGCCGCTTCAAGCGGGAGAAACCGTCACTCGGGCAGTTTAAAATCGAAGTATATGTCTTCCGGCGCCGCCGTTTCCATGGGAATGCGGAACAGATGGGCTCCGTTGGCCTTCTGGGAGCCCTCAATATATTCCATCCTCCCACGGCCGATATAAGTAAACGGCAGCTGAATGCCGTCCTCATTCTCCACCTTGCGGACAAAGATACGGATCCCCCGGCTGTTTTTCAGCTCCGCCAGCTGCTTGGCGCTGACATTGGCCACGGTCTCCCATTGGAAGGTATCCGCGTCTATATAGCCGTCAGCGTATTTCAGCCCTTCTTTGATGCTGCCGGATTTAATCACCGTAACATAAGCATACACTATGCCGTTATAGATTTTTGTGCCCAGCATAATGTCTTTGGGATTGTTGAGCAGAAGCAGCTGAATCTGCTCTTTGCGGTATTTCGCCCACAGCCGAAAGGTTTCGCCGGGAGCGGCCTCGCAGAAGTCTGTTTCAAACCGGTTTAGACCGTAATCCAAAAGGTCTTGCATATATTGCCCTAATTCGGCACTCAGCTCTATATCGGCTAAGGAAAGCGTACCGTCCTGCAGGCGGAAATATCCGGTTTCCAGCATATAGCGCAGGGCGTGGTCCAGCACCGGCTGCCAATAACCGCGGATATTGGCCTCTGTATGCCGCTGTATATCGGCCATAGCGCAGGAACCGGCTTGGAAAAACAATTTCTGTATAATCAAGTATTCGTAGGGGCGCACGAGCGGCAGCATCTCGGAGACATATCTGATAAACGCTTCCTGCCGGGCGCTGAAGGCCGGCAGATTCTCTTCGCCGACAGCCTTCAAAAAGCCGAGGTATGAAGCATTTTTGCGGCCGTTAATTTTGGACTGCATGAATTTGATGAGATCGGGAGCATAATCGTTGTTCAAATAATCTATGTGCGCAGGGTATCGTTCAGCGCTGATGTATTTTTTGAAATTTACATAATCCTGTTTGAGAAATGTTTTAGTATTGAAGTTAACGGCGTCGATATAGGAAAGAATTTCCTTCTTGCTCAAATCGTCCAGATGGATCTCCACCCCGTAATCCCGCAGGCCGATACTGATGAAATCGTCCTTGATCAGGGCTGCGACCAGGTCCTTTTCGACGACGAAATGCTCCGCCAGGCTGCCTAAGGCGAAGGCGAGCTGCACGCTGCGCTTGTAATCGTTGCCGATAAAGTCCAGCACGGTGACGAACTGCTTGCCTTCATACCTGCGCAGACCGCGGCCCAGCTGCTGAATGAAGACCGTCTGCGAATCCGTGGGACGCAGGAACAGCACCATGTTGACCCCTGGGATGTCCACGCCTTCGTTGAGGATATCGACGGTAAACAGGATTTCCAAATCGGCCGCGTCGTCCTGTAGGTCCTTATAGGCGCGGATGCGCTCCCCCACGCTGTTATTTCCGGTCAGATAACGGGTATGATAATAATCCTCCATGGCCTGGGCCATGCGGACGGCGTGGGAAATGTTCCGGCAGAAGGCCAAAGCTTTGAGCTTCTGCCCCGGCAGGCGGTGCTTCTCGATCATGCGGTAGAGGAAATCGCAGTGAGCTTCGTCGGAGAACTGCTCGACAAACCTGTGACCGCAGTTCTTCTCGCCGTATTCGATGAGTTCGTCGCGGATGCCGTAGTATTTGAAGGGCACGACCAGCCGGTTGATGATGGCCTCTCGGAGCCGCAGCTCATAGGGCACGTTCTGATCGAAGAGGCTGAAGACGTCTTCCCCGTCCATGCGCTCGGGCGTGGCGGTAATGCCCAGCAGAAACTGGGGCTGAAAATAGCCGATGATCCTGCGGTAGGTCTCCGCCGCCGCGTGATGGCACTCGTCGATGATGATATAATCCCAGGCGTGCGGCTCGAACGACTCCAGGGCGTTAGCCATGGTGACGTTGGTGGAAAAGACGAAATTGGCGTCCTTCTCTTTATGCTCTCCGTTGAAAATACCGTAAGTCTTGTCGCTGCCGAAGACGCGGGAGAAAGTCTCATAGGCTTTCATGAGGATAGAGCTCTCGTGGACGATGTAAAGCAGCCGGCCGGGATTGAAGTTCAGAGCGTCGAAGGCCGCCAGAAAGGTTTTGCCGGAACCGGCCGAGGCGGTGATGAGAGCTTTGGAAGCCCCCATGGCCCTGATGCGGCTGAGCTCTTTGAGGGCCCGGCGCTGCATGTAGTTGGGTTTGATCTCCAAGTTGGCGACGCTGTAGTCCATGTCCCAGCGCTCGATGGAATAGCAGAGCCTGGTCTTATATTCGCTGATCAGGTCCGGGTTCAAGGGCAACGTCCGTTCCCATAAGGAAGCGAACTCGGCTTGGGCGGCGGCGTACGTGCCGCCGGTGGGGCCGTCACTGACGGAGACATCCCATTCCACGTTTTTCAGCAGGGCGTAAACGGTGATATTAGAGGAACCGACCAAGAGCTCGGCGCGATCCTCAAATTCAAAGAGATAGCCTTTGGAGTGGAAGCCGACGGTGTTGCCGCTGAGGTCGCGGAAGCACTCTCGGTCCAGCCGACAGGCGAAGCGGTCCGGCCAGCGCGTCTGCAGGTCATAAAAGAACTGCAGGGAGGCGACGTCGGTAAAATTCTGGTAGGTGGAGGTGAGCAGGCGTCCGCGAGCTCCTCGGGCCAGGGCTGCTTCGAGGTTGGGGGCGAGCAGCGCCAGGCCGGGCTTTTTTATGAAGCTGACGGAAAAGTCAAAGGCGTGGCAGGTGTCGAGGCTGTGCTTCAGCTTGTCGATGAACTTGACGTCAGTGTAGTTGGTGTAAAAGCCTGCCTGCATCTGCCCTTCCCTGCTATGTAATTAAATAGAGTCTGTGGAATCACATAAAATTTTGCAGAGCTCTAGATTGATGCATTGTTTATTATTGTGAGCCCGTGGTTCTGCAAGATGATCCTATAACTTTATTGATTCTTATATTTGAATAAAAAAGGACTGTTTTCCTTGTTTTACCGAATAAATATAATATGTCTATGCGTTTTGCTGTCCAGGATATCGAAGAGAAATGGCTGAGATTGCTGCTGCTTGACCACACTACAGGTAGGAATATCATTTGGGCTACTGACGATTACGCTGCCCGTGGGCAAGCTTACTCATTTACCCACGAAATTACTCTGCCCTGCATCACCGGGCCGCACAATGAACGCCTTGTTGCCCCGCGCGTTTATAAAGATAAAGATCGGCAGTCGCAGCGTACCAAAGACAAAGCTGAAGTTTTTACGCCTTCCTGGGTCTGCAACGCCCAAAATAACTTAATCGATGATGCTTGGTTTGCCCGTGAGAACGTCTTTAATATCACTTCCGATGATAACCGCCAATGGCGGGCAACTGCAGAAAAGATTACTTTTCCTAAAGGCAAGACTTGGCAAAATTATGTCCTAGCCAACCGTTTGGAGATCACCTGCGGCGAAGCACCTTATTTGGTATCGCGTTACGATACAACTACGGGCGAGGTTATAGCCTTAGATCAGCGCATCGGGCTGTTGGATCGCAAACTCCGTGTCGTTAAAGAGAACACCAAGTCGTTAAGGGCCTGGCAGGAATGGGCTATCAAAGCATTTCAGGCCACTTACGGCTTTGAGTATCAGGGAGATTCTCTGCTGGTTGGGCGTATCAACCTATTCAAAACCTTCCAGGAGTATTTTGCGGAGCGTTCCGCTTTTTTTGCGGAACATTCATCCTCCATTAAGCGTAAAGTTCAACCGGATTATGAGCGAATCGCCACTATTATCTCTCTGAATCTGTGGCAGATGGACGGTCTGACTTTTACCATCCCCGGAGGACAGGTCATGGCGGAAAAAGTATCGGAACAGCTAAGCCTATGGGACGATGAAATCGATGATACAGGCGCTGATTCCGGTGCTGCGGACAGCTTTGAGGAAAGTACGCCGGTACTGCCTCTGGCTACACCTTATTGTGTGATCAAGGATTGGACGCAGGATACTACCGTTACATTTAAATCTTTGTTAAAAAATAAATAGATTCACTGATAATTATAAACAGGATTTAGTCAGTAGAAGATATAATTCGTTTTATTAAATACTATTATTGCCAATAAAGACTATAATAAACAGCACTGAATTGTTTTAGTAGTTAAATTCGATCATTTGTATCCGTAGAGGTGAGTAAACAATTATGAGCAAGAAGAATAAAAATCAGAATCATAAAGAAAAGTCAAGGACCGTCAGCACCTCTGCGGATGTCATGCCAGCTGTTTACGCCTATAAACTTATTTATATTTTTGCTATCGATGATGAAGCCCATAAAGGTCTGTTGAAAATTGGTGACACTACAATTGCAACCGGTCTGCCTAGAGAGAAGCTTTCCGACTGCTGCGCGGAATTAAACCAAGCGGCTAAAGCCAGAATTGATCAGTATACGGCCACGGCGGGTATACGTTATCATTTATTACATACCACGCTGGCGGTGCGCATCAACACAGAAGGAAAATTAGAATCTTTCCGCGATTATGCGGTGCATCAAGTGCTCAGGAATACCAATAAGGATTATTACCCTGCTAAATACAACGAGGATAACAGCCCAATCGGAAAAGAATGGTTTAGAGTCGATCTGCAGACAGCTGTCAACGCGATCAATGCTGTTAAAGAGAACCGCACCAGCCTCAATCTTAGCGAAACTCAAGATATATGGACTCCGATTCTTTTCCGCCCCGAGCAGGAAGAAGCCATTAAGAAAACCGTACAGGCTTTTAAGGGCAAAAAAGAGCGGTTTCTCTGGAATGCCAAAATGCGTTTTGGCAAAACCCTTTCAGCGTTAGAGGTTGTTAAAAAATTAAAGTATATACAGCATACCATCATTATTACCCACCGGCCGACCGTCAATGACAGCTGGTACGAAGATTTTAAGAAGATTTTTGCTCACGACCGCCCCGATTACCGATACGGTTCTAAAGAAAAACAGTATGGTGCGCACTGCGGAGAAAATTGGGACAACTTGAAGTCCGGAGACGGACCTTTTGTCTATTTCGCCAGCATTCAGGATTTGCGCGGATCGGCGTCAGTCGGAGGCGGCTACGATAAGAACAACGACGTTTTCAATTATCCCTGGGATTTAGTAATAGTGGACGAAGCCCATGAAGGCACACAAACGATACTGGGCGATAAAGTCATTGAACATTTGGTCAATCGTCCCGACGGGCATAAGGCCAAACTGCTAGCTTTGAGCGGCACGCCTTTCAATATTGCCGAAAAGTTTGAAGAAGACTGCTATACCTGGGACTATGTTATGGAGCAAAAGTCTAAGGCGGAATGGGATAAGCTGCATCCCTTTGAATCCAACCCTTACGCCGATCTTCCCACCATGGAGATCAGAACTTTTGCTTTAGGTCAATTGTTCGAAAAGTATCAGGAGTTTGAGGACAGCGCCTTTAATTTTAGGGAGTTTTTTCGGACTGAAGCTGATGATACATTTATTCACGAAGAGGATGTCAAACGTTTCTTGGATTTGCTCTGCCATGAAGGCACTTCTCATTATCCGTTTACCAGCGAAGCCTATCGCCAAATGTTCCGTCACACCCTGTGGGTAGTGCCGGGTGTACAGGCTGCGCGGGCTTTGGAGCGTCTTTTGGCGCAGCACAGTGTTTTCGGCGCTTTTAAAGTGGCTAACGTGGCCGGTGAAGGCAATATCGAAAAGGGTGATGCCCTGAAGACAGTGCGCCATGCCATTGACGATAACGATTACACCATTACTTTGACCTGCGGCAAGCTGACCACCGGCACAACCGTACCCGAGTGGTCGGCGGTGCTGTATTTGGCGGGCACTTTCAGCACTTCGGCGCAGAGTTATATGCAGACTATCTTTAGAGTGCAGACGCCCTGCAATAAATATGGTATGAGCAAAACTCACTGTTACGTCTTTGACTTTGCTCCCGACCGCAGCTTAAAAGTTATCGCCGAAGCCCTTTCGGTTTCCCACCGCGCCGGTAAAACCACCGAGAGCGAACGTAAAGTCCTGGGTGATTTTCTTAACTACTGTCCTATTATCAGCTTTACAGGCAGCGAAATGACACCGTATGACGCTGGAAGTATGATGCGCCACCTTAAACGAGCCTATGCGGAACGGGTGGTTAAAAACGGTTTTGAAGACAATCATCTCTACAATATCGAATTATTGAATTTAGATGAAGAAGCTATCTCTAAATTCAATAATTTGCGCGATATTGTCAAGACCAGCGGCGCTGAGAAACTTACGCCTAATAATATCCCCATCAATAATCAAGGCTTTACCGAAGAAAAGTATGAACAGCTGGAGCAGTTGGACACTAAGCCTGCCAAAGAACTCTCCGATGACGAAAAATCCCAGAAAGAGGAATTAAAAGCCCGCAAAGAACTGCGCGACAAGGCTATTAAAATCTTAAAAGCCATATCGATCCGCATTCCCCTGCTGATCTACGGTGCGAATACCGGCTGGGATGGCGCAGAGAATGCTCAAGCAGATATAACTTTGCAATGGCTCGTGGACAACATCGACGACGTATCTTGGGAAGAATTCCTACCCAGCGGCGTGACTAAAGAGCTATTCAAAGGATTTATTAAGTATTACGATGAGGACGTTTTTTTAGCGGCGGGGCAGAATATTCGTCAAAGCGTGCGCGATGCCGATGCCCTGCTGCCGCTGCAACGCATTCAAAAGATTACCAAACTGTTTAACGGCTTTAAAAATCCTGATAAAGAAACGGTGCTCACTCCTTGGCGGGTGGTGAATATGCACTTAGGTGACTGTTTGGGCGGTTATTTGTGGATAGGCTGCGATAGTGAAGATTGTTGCGAAGATAAGGAATATTTGACTGACGACGGCACGCCTAATCCGCAATGGGTGGATCAAGGCGAAGCCACGGCTAAGACCTTTGACAACCCCAAAGCCCGCATTTTAGAGATTAACAGCAAAACGGGGCTGTATCCGCTCTATGCCACCTTTAGCATTTGGGCCAGAAAATGCCTAAAAGTGGCGCAAAGCCGGGCGCAAACGGCGCAAGAAGCTGAGGAACTAGCGGTTAGGCCGCTCCCTCAAGTGCTGGATATTATTCCCGCTGGAGAGCAAAAAGAGTTGTGGCTGCAGGTGGTGGCCGAAAATATCTTTGTTGTATGCAAGACCAAGATGGCTCGGGCCATTACCAAGCGCACCCTGCTGGGCTTCGGCGGCGGAGAGAGCAATCTGCACGCTTTCGACGATCTGCTGATGCAAATGAAGGAGAAGCAGGCTAAACTGGTGGAACAGCTTAAAAATAGGACGACCTGGAAGAAAGGCGAGGGAAAAATGGAGTTTGACGCGGTTATCGGTAATCCGCCGTATATGATTACTACCGGCGGCGGAGGCAAAGCCAAAAACCAAGCGATGCCTATTTATCAATACTTTGTCAATACGGCCATAGCTGTAGAGCCGCGCTTTGTGTCGATGATTATGCCGTCTAGATGGTTTGCAGGTGGTATGGAGAGATTGGAGCCTTTTCGTAGGCAAATGATGAGCGATACACATATTTGTTTTTTAACTGACTACGCTAAGTCTAAGGACTGTTTTCCTAATGTAAGTATAAGCGGCGGTGTATGCTATTTTAAGCGAGATAAAATGTATTTAGGGCCATGTTCTGTGATTAATTATACAGGTGATAGGAAAACACTTACTACCCGTTATCTCAACGAATATCCCGTTATAGTACGTTTTAATGACGCATTGAACATTCTGTCAAAAATTCAACAATTATCTAGCGAGAATTTGTCTGGTTCAATAAGCTCGGTGAGTCCGTATGGTATACCTACTACATTTAAAGGGGATGATGCTGCAGATGATAATTTTAGAATATATACTAGCTCTGGGATGAAGTATATTAAGCCCTGCAATGTCAAGAAGAATGTGGAAATGCTTTCATCCTACAGAGTTATGCTTAGCCAAACGACATCCGAACACGCAGGCGAACCCGATCAAAATGGCATGTTTAAAATATTCACTTCTACAATGCGTGTTTTGGCTCCTAAAGAGCTTTGTAATCACTCATATATAACAGTAGGACAATTTAATGAGAATAGCGCTGCTGAGAATATGTTTAAATATTTACAAACACGTTTTGTAAGATTATTAGTTATGCTTACAATAACATCTATCCACTTAACTGATGCTAACTTTGTTTTTGTTCCGATTCAGGATTTTACCGAGCAGTCAGACCTCGACTGGTCTCAGAGCATTGACAATCTCGATAAACAGTTGTATAAGAAATATAATTTAACATCAGATGAAATCGCCTTTATCGAGTCCATGATTAAGCCGATGAAGTAAGGAGCATATAACTTATGAAATTAGATTTGGAACTATTTCGCAAATTGATGCTTATTCTAGAAGAAAAAGATACTTCTCAATTGCGAGGCAATGTCTTTGTTCTTGATTTAACAAATTTGGCTGATAATGATCATAATGCCAGTGAAATTGCCTATCATTATCAAATGATGAATGATGCAGGATTTGTGCGTGATTATAATGTGATACCAGACTTACAAAGAGCTGCAAAACTTAAAATCAGCCCATTAACCAAAAGCGGACATGATTTTTTAGAAACTATCCGCGATAAGAATATGTGGGAACGAATTAAGCATTATCTAACTTCTAATAATCTTGCGTTTACAATTGAGGGAATCAGGCTATTTGGGCCAAAATTATTAGCTGAAGTATGGAAATGAACTATGAACAATACAAGTCCAATCTTTGAATGTTGACAGGATTGCTAAATATTGTATAGAAAAATATAGTCAAGTATTTGATGGTGGTATTGCTGTTGCTTCCAAAATTGGCATATGGATGTAGGTCCATGACACCTTCCTTTGGTGAGTGTTGAAAGATAAAGCTAGGAGTTTATTATGGCGAATGAAATACAAGCAGTTAGAAACGTTTATGATATAATGAAGGCTTCTAAAGATAATGGAAGTCCATTAACAGATGATTGCATTCAGATGCTTCTGAAGCATACGGTGACTGATCCTTGTCTGATCAATAAATATAAGAGATTTGAATCCGGTTTTGCAGCAGAGGATTTATTTATGCAAATATATTCATTGCTTCCTTGGGTTAGGCTAATCACTCCACTTGGGCAAGAACAATTTCCTGAGACATCCAAAGAAGAATATCAGGTTGTAGATTACGAAGTTATATATGAAATAGGTGACTATAAGCATACAAAATGTATACTTGTGGAAGCAAAATTGATAGACGGAGATAAGAAAACGCATAAGATAAAAAAATGTCAGTATGATGTGTTGAGAAATTATGCAGAAAATAAACACGAAGATGTACTGTATGCATTATTTTGGCGTAAATATGGACTTTGGACACTTGTTCCAATAGAAGCTTACAGCGAAAAGAGTAGTACATATAAGATTTCGTTTGAAGAAGCGTTTAGAAATGATGTATCCTCGATATTTGGTGATTACACCTACTTTTTTATGGACACAGTTTTTCGGAAATCGAGATATACATCTGAGAAAGATTCACAAACAGAATATATGCACATGCATGAACAATATGGCAGTGTTTTATATGATGGAATATCATCCAATGGCAAGGACTATGAAAAGTTGTGTTTTCTTGAGATACCTGTTTTGGATTGTGCATTTGATTTTAAGGAAAATCATATAGCTACTGATGGAAATGTTACCGAACTGATAGAAACGATGGAAAAGATGCCTTATGTGTATCGCCTTTCAAACCTCATATTGAAGTATCTACTAAAAACATATTGCTATAACCCTTTGGACATGTACTGTAGTGATAATGATGTAGTGAAAAATGCATTTAATATTGTAGACACAGTACGAAGAAAATGTAATGGAAAAAAATATTATTTGATTCCAAAGAATAACTCTACGACAGACAGATTGTTCCAGACACAGTTTGGGAATGTGCGTCATATTATTGATGCTTACAAAAGAACAAAAAAAGAACTAAAAGGTGTTTCTTTTGTCAGCCACGATGGATTTGAGGATATTATAATTCTGTAAATCGGAATAAAAATTCCATTTGGGGTTTCATTGGCAAGATGTAGTTTATCAAAAATACTAGCATTCTGTTCCATATGGAAGCATTCTTTATGATAGTATTTAAGTTGTAAGCGTCAACTAAAGGCACGGATTGTCGCGACGCATTAAATATGCCACAATCACAGTGCATAAATCTAGTGCTCCGCGAAATGTACATGTGATTCCATAGACTATATGTAGTTCTATGTAGTCTGTGGAATCTATAGAATTCTGTGAATTCTTTGGATTTATGACTATAATTTGAGAGTGGCGTCAATGGCGGTAAACAGTATTAAACGACAGCGCAAATTATCTGACTGGGCTTTGCTTATTGAGGAGCAGAAATCCAGCGGTGCAACGGTAAAACAATGGTGCTCGGAGCGCCATATTGCCATAAGTTCTTTTTATGCTTGGCAAAATAAACTATGCAAGACTTTAACGGCCGCTCAAAATGCAGCTGTGTCCCATAGCCAACCGAGTTTTATTGAGGTGACGCCGTCCAATCATACTCACACATGTTCACCTTTAATTCATGTCAAATACGGCGATTTCAATGTGTCAATCGGAGCCGGTGCCGATCCGGCAACCATTCAGGCTGTAATTTGGGCTTTGCAGAAACCATGCTGAGAGATTTTACTTCGGCTGATCATGTGTACATAGCCTGCGGCTATACCGATTTGCGCAAAGGCATCGACGGACTTGCCAGCCTAATAAAAACACAGTTCCGTTTAGAGCCCTGCAGCAACAGTCTATTCTTGTTTTGCGGCCGCCGTACCGATCGCATCAAAGCGCTGTACTATGAAGGAGACGGTTTTCTGCTGCTGTATAAGCGCGTCGACCGCGGTCGTTTTCAATGGCCGCGCACGCCCGGCGAGGTTAAAAGTCTAAGCGCTCAGCAGTTTCGCTGGCTGATGGAAGGCCTTTCCGTTGAGCAGCCCAAAGCCATAGTTAACGGTACTGGCGGTTATCAAATCTAGGTTTATTTTTTGTTATCGAAATGGTTTTTGCTGCCGGCGTCGAATCGCTGCAATGTGACCAAACAACAGTTAATATCGTATTTAGCAGCAGCTAACGAGACCATAAAGAGCTTGCGGGAAACCATCGCCAGCCTCGAGGCAACTATAGCAGATGTGCACAGTCAGAATAAACTTTTGATTGAACACATTCTATGCGACAGACAAAAGCTGTACGGCCGTTCCAGCGAGCAGACTCTCGATAGTCGGCAAATGCTTTTATTAGGCATTACTGATGTCAAGCCAGATAAAACTCCTCCGGAGAAAACTGTAAATGTTACGGCTCATACGCGCACAGCCTCTGCCAAAATTACTTTAGAAGAGGCTGTTAGGAAATTGCCGGTAGGTGAAACAATAGAACACACTTTGGCTGAGGATGAACGTATCTGTCCCGAGTGCGGCAAAGTGATGTCATCTATAGGTACTACCGAACGCAGATTTTTACGTTTGCTTCCGGCGGTAGCTAATGTCGTAAAACATATTACCCACGCTTACGGCTGCACTTGCTGCAAACACAATAATGAGAAGCAGCATATCGTTCGTGCTGCTGAGGCAGTTCCGTTATATCCCAAATGTTTAGCCACTGCTGAGACAGTGGCTCAAATTATGGCGCAGAAAGCCATGATGGGAACACCGCTGTACCGTCAGGAACAGGAGTGGAATCACAAAGGCCTGCCTTTAAGCAGACAGACGATGTCGAATTGGGTTATAAAATGCAGCGAACGGTATTTAGAACCGATTTACAATGTGCTGCACGAACATCTGTGCCGACACACCGTACTTCACGCCGATGAAACAACCCTGCAGGTCCTAAAAGACGGCAAGTCAGCTCAAAGTAAAAACTATATGTGGCTGTTTAGAACCAGCGGAGACGCAGAGCATCATATTATTTTGTACAATTATGATGTATCTCGCAGTGCGTCAGTACCAAAACAGTTTTTATACGATTTCTCAGGATATCTTCACGTCGATGGATATGCAGCTTATCACAAACTTCCTGATACAATAATTCTTGTAGGCTGCTGGGCCCATGCCAGGCGCAAATTTTTTGAAGCTGTGCAGGCTGTACCTAAAGCCGCACGGCATAAGACCTTAGCATTCAAAGGCAAAGAATACATAGATAAGATTTTTAGAACAGATGCTTTATTAGCCGACATGGACTATCAAGAAAGAAAACGGTCCAGAACGGTTAAATTAAAGCCTTTAATCGATGATTTTTATGACTGGGTTACTGCGCAGGATTGTTCGTCTAAAAATAAATTTAGCGCAGCGATTAGCTATGCCCAAAATCAGCGCAAATACCTGGAGAACATATTTCTTGATGGTCGTTTGGAGCTTAGCAACAACCGTGCTGAGCGCAGCATTAAGCCGTTTGTTATTGGCCGCAAAAATTTCTTGTTTTCTGTGACAGCCCGCGGTGCTAAAGCCAGCGCTGTCATATACAGTCTTGTCGAAACGGCTAAAGCTAATGGTCTGGACCCGTATATGTATCTAAGAGAGGTGCTGGAAGCAGCACCGCAAGTAAGCCAATCTACTAAAAATTGGCCGGAAAAGTTATTGCCATTTAAAGCAAAGGACACTAGTACAAAATAAAAATAAATATTGAATCTAATCGTTGCAGCTGTATAGCATGTTTTGATTGTTTATTGATATAGTATAAGCACAAAATATTATCCATTTGACGCTTACTTTTAATACTGTGATTATCCGCCGGTCTGAATTCCTTTTTTCAACGGTCTAATTTCCCGTGGGTAGCGGTCTGATATCCAATTTCAGACGGTATCTACAGTTTACGTTTACTTTAATAATTAGTCTTACTGAAAGTTTACTATTTTACTAATATCTATTTGTATTACCATAAGCCATTCTGTACGCATTCCGTACCTTTTGCATAAACAAAATTAAATGCTTAACCGTTTTATAGTCATAGTAATAGTATTTAACAATATCAGTTTTACAAACAAATTTCCATGCCTCTGTATGATCCGATGGCTTTTTGAATATTTGTTTTAAGGAATCGTTGTCAAAATTCCCTGTCAATTTAGAAAAAAGCTCTTTAATTTTATCTGCAGTGTAAAGAGATGTTTCCTCTCGCGTATCTACACTTTTCCAAAAAACACCGTATTTAATAGCATTATTGGATACTATAAAAATTATACGATATAAAAAGGATTCTGGAGCAAAAAAGTCCGGAAGAAAACATACATTATTTTCATGTTTTCTTTCATTCTTTCCCTGTTCAAGCTGATATTCTTTATCTAGATAATCCCGGATTTGAGGTTTTAAATTAGGATCATTAGCATTCTTTATCCTAGCATCTCCGTCAAGAACAATCATTACTTTTTTAAAATAGCTGTCCGCCTCATTTAAATCAGCTAACGTATCACACCCCAAGTAAACGGGAATCTCTTCTATTTGACTTCTAATCATAACAATATCTTCCAAGTCAAGAATTTGTCTGTTAATCTTTTCAAAATCCTTTTCATCAACAGAATTTCTTAATACTGCCGCTGCTGTGTTATTTTTACATTTATTATTAACTTCAGAATATATGCTTTTAAATGCATCTACTAGAAGTCCAAATACTGTTTTTCCTACTTCATCCTCAAAATACGCTTTAACTTTAGGCTTAGAAAAGCTCAAGTCGCCAAACATATCCGCTTTCAATAATTTGTAATCTTTCTGAATTGATACATATGGTGCTGAAGGATTTTTTATATATACAACTCTATAATCTATATTGTTTTTGTTCTCTTTTTGTAACATTTCTTTTATGAATGTTAAAGAATGCGTACTAAGAACAAATTGAACATTAAGTTCATCAGAAAGTGCCTCAAGCAAATGCAACATTTTAATTTGGGTGTCCGGATGAAGTGAAACATCTATTTCATCTATACATAATAATGCTCCCTCATAGTCCTTTTCTTTAGACAGCTGATATATATCAACTAATGCACTTATTATATTCCCTACATTATCCTGTCCAATCGACTGAGAAAGGGTAGGAGTATTCACAATATCCATATGCAAAGAAGCTCTAGGGCTTATTGTCTTTTCTATGATTTCAATATCTGCATCGTCTTTTATAGCGTTTGGTATCACCGCATTATACCATGTTCTAAACTTGTCTTTAACATCTTCTTGGCATAAAGCATTTCTCTTTGATATTTTTTTTACCGATACAGAAGTCTTATGTTTTTCATCTTTGCTTTTCTCACCTAGAGGATATAATCTGGACAGACTCAAGTAAATTGTAGGTATACTCGCTCTTGCTGCGCCACCAATTCCATATGCAGCTTTCACCTCAGTTTCTATATCCTTTTGCTTTTTTTCTGTTCCATAATTGGATGTTCTAGGTATAATTCGTATTCCTCTTTCTGTTTTGGTATAATCCTGGAAAGATAAACGTCTTACCAGATCAGGCCTGCCCTCACTTTCATATTGAATATAAATTTTATAATCAGTATAGTTTTCACTTGGATCAATATTAAAGAATTCATTAAACTCAGGCTGAAAATTGCTCCCCAAAGCAGCCTTCTTGCCAACACCAGAGCCGGAAGCTATTAGTGATAACACAATTGATTTGCCAACACCATTTTGTCCGCTAATTATAGTTATTTTCCTTCCAAGCGGTAATTCAACATCTCTAAAGTTTCTAAAATTATCTAGAATAATCTTCTTTGCTTTAATGGAATCTCCCACAACCAGTGCCCCTATCTCAAATTCATACACAAGCCATTTTTATTTAACTCATTAGCTTTGGGTATCATTGCTTTGTTCTTAAAAATTATAATCTCGCATGCCTTTCGTTTTTCAGAAACACTATAATTTAAATCATATTTTTTTAAACTATAGCCGTCATATATATGTGCTATTTCAGGTGCATCATCGTATGTTATAACCCAATCGCAATCTACTTGTTTTCTAATCATTTTTTCAATGCGAACATGATCCTCATAATTAAAGAAATTTAAGTATAATTGCTTGCCTTTGTTAAAGTAAGGCGGATCAAAATACACAAGTGAATTGTTAGCATACTTAGGTATATAGTGTTCTATAAAAGATTCTATATCCTTATTGTATAGATGAATGTGATTTCTTCTTTTCGCTATCGCTCTAATTCGCTCTGATAATGCTTCACGATTAAATCGGGCATCTAACTTCCAAGGGCCTTGTTGCTCCTTACCTCCGATAACGCCACCTTTAATAATCCCAGATCTATTTGTTCTATTCATATAAAAAGTAGCAAAACCAAGTTCGAAACTATATTTGTTATTATCATTACAACAAATATCCCTTTGTCTTTTCCATTCATCCATAGTAAGTGGGGTATTCATTATCTCTTCAATAAAACGATCTGTTTCTGTCAATGCTGCTCTCCAAAAAGAATAGATACCTTTATCCAGATCATTAATGACAACATCATTCACAAGGCCATTTTCAAGCAGTCCCATTGCAATTGCTGCCCCACCTGCAAATGGTTCTATATATGTACCGCCAACATGATTCGTTTTTCTGATCATAAATTCCATGAACGACTCAAGTTTTCCCTTACCGCCAGGATATCTTAATGGTGAATAAAACATTGCCATTCTCCTTCAATTAGTTTTATCTCAAACAAAATATATTTACTATTTATAAGAATAATTATCTTATTTTTTACTGATTACCGTAAGAATGCGGCACTGAGACAGTGAAGCAGTTTTCATTCCTAGACCGTAACGTCCCAAATCATCTTCAGTACGCACTTCCAGAGGGCTTCTGCTTCCATACTGCATAGCGGCACATAGTTCATCCTCAGTCATGCCTATTCCGTTGTCAAGTATGGAAATATATGACTTGTCACTGGGGAAGAAGTCAATATCAATACGCGATGCTCCGGCAGCTATGCTGTTGTCAATAATATCTGCGACAGCAGCCTCTATCGAATAACCGATAGCTCTAGTCGATTCCATCAATGTAGGTGCATACGGCGGAAGACCAATTGATTTCATATTTTCATTCCTTGTCTGTATTTTCGTACAATATAAATGTTGATGGTTCTTACATATACAAGGAACCTAAGCAGTACTTATTATTTATAAGATAATAATGAACACTTGAGATCAACAATCTAATACCTCTCCCGCCGCTCATACCCGAACAGCTCCCGCAGCCCGTTCTCCGTCATCAGCCGCGGGTTGGCCTCCACGCTGGGATTGTCTATGCCCACCGCCTGGAACTCCACGCCGCGCACGCCCTGCTTCTCATCCCTCACCATATTGCCGTCGTAATCGTAGAAATTCCGGTTCATATTCCCTAGAGCCGCGTTGTAGGAATGGCACATCTCGTGGAACAGGCTGACGATCGGCGCTCGGTTCGCCCAAGGCGTCTGGCCGGTCAGGGCTATCTTGCTGAAAGCGTAATGGATCGTCGAATCGCTGCCCACGCCGGGCTCATCACAGCCCTCGCCGGATCGGCAAGAACTGCCGGTGGCCGCCATGCGGATATCGACATTGTGGCCAGTATCGAAGATAGTCTGGGAGAACATCTGCCCGCTTTCTGTGTTGGCCAGAGTCTCCAAATCGGACTCTATGCGGGCATCCTCAAACTCGTCCTTGCCCATCGGGCCCACGTAGCGCGTCATAGGCACTGTGGCCAGCGTCTGCACGGTATCCCCCGCCCCGGCCTGGACCGTATCCATATCTCCGCTGCTGATGATGCGGTTGCTGCCCTCGCCGCCGTCCAGACTGTCGCTGCCCGAAGCGCCGATCAGCAGATCGTCCCCTGCTCCGCCGCGCAGTACGTCATCGCCCTTTCCGCCGATTAAATTGTCGTTTCCGGCCTCGCCGTAAAGAGTGTCATTGCCCTCGCCGCCGTCGAGGTAGTCGTTCCCCGCTCCGCCGTGCAGCTCGTCGTCTCCGCCCAGACCGTAAAGCACGTCATAGCCCTCGCCGCCGTTCATAACGTCGCGGCCGTTTCCGCCTTCCAAATAATCGTCTCCGGCTCCGCCTTCAATGGTGTTGCCCCGGCCGTCCTTGAGATCGGCTCCGTGAGCGATGATAATATCGTTGCCGGCTCCGCCGTTGATGGTGTTGGCCCCGTGATGATCGAAGATAATATCATTGCCCGAACCGCCGATAATATAATCGTCGCCTTCTCCGCCGGTCAGACGCAGGCCCGTTTGGACTTTTTCGTCGACCGTGATGCGGTCGTCGCCCTTGCCGCCGTCGATAATCAGACGCGGCAGCACGTCGGCGGAATACTCGGTCGCTTCGCCGTTTACAGTGACGACCAGTGAACCGTTGTTCCCGGAGGTAATGTAAATTTCATCGCTGCCTTCGGTGCCCATGGCGATGACGGGATCTCTGCGCTCGGGATAAGGCATGGTGTCGAGCAGGTCCCGGGCATCTTTGCCGGGAGCCGCCGGGGCGTTCTGTCCTCCGGCGCCGTCGGCCACATGCCATTCCTCACCGCTGACGGTCTGCACCGAAGCGGGAACGCCGGACTTGGCGGGAGCATCAGCCGCCGGAGCTTTGGCCTGCTCTCTGCCGCTGCCGGAAGTCTTGGGCTCGTTTTTGCCCTCCGCGGCGGGTTCATTGTTTTTCTGAGGTCGGACGGAGGCCTGTGCCGGGGCCTGGTCATGCGAGGTCAGCGTGACCTGATCGGACGCCGCGTCGGGGCTGTCTGAGGCCGCCGGGGCGCCGCTCTGTGACAGAGCCGACGGGGCTGAACTTCCGCTGACGGTGTAGGTGCCGGTTATTCCCGCGTGCAGAGGATTGATGCTCATGATAGTACCTCGTCCAACAGTAATATTAATTGAATAAATTTCGACGGTCCGGGCGCATACCTTTCTCTATATATTGTGCATTTTGTAAATATTTTACCGGATTTGTTTCCGGCGGAAATAGTATCAAATAAAACGAGGCCCGCCGCAGAGGCTGCCCTGCCCGCGTATATGAGCCAATGTGCTTGCGGCATCACCCGTGTATGCAGGCTGAGAACGGAAAACGACGTGCGGCGGGCGGGAATTTTGCTTTGATATCATACCGAACAGCTGCGGTCAAGCGTTAAGACAGCTGTTCTTTATAATACTGCCGCTCGGCTTCGGGAATGCGCAGGGCGTTCATGGCCTCCTGCAGGCTAAGTCCCAGGGTTTCCGTAAGGTTTTTCAGAGATGCGGTTATAGCTTGAAGCTTGCCTTGGTTTTGGCCCTCGGCTATACCTTCCGCCCTGCCTTTGGCCATGCCCTCCGCCCTGCCTTCTGCTCTGCCCTCTGCCCTGCCTTGAGCAATATAGCGGGTGCGCCAGCAGATCATATTGCCCTCCGCGTCCAGCCGGTCATCTATATCTTTGGCGGTTACATGCGGATACTGTTGGTCCAGAGTCAATTCTGCGCTCATATCACCCTCCGAAATCTGCTTTAATATCATGCCGAACAGCTGCAGCCAAGCGTCCCGGTTAAAAGATTCGCCCATGGAAGCGGCATACTCTTGAAAATTATGCCACTTTCGCCGGAATGTGTCCAGTTTATTGGTCTGCATACTGTGGGGGTGCGGACAAAAAGCTGGACTCTTAGAGCTCCGAAAGGAGCAGGATATGTATTCAAAAGAACAACGAGAAAAAGCCTTGGCATTGTATGACAAATGCCATTCCGTCACAAAAGTCATCCAAGTGTTGGGTTATCCAGAGAGTCGCCAGGGCCTATATCTATGGTTAAGGCAACGGAATGCCGCCCCCAAAAAGAAAGCCGAACGAAAAAGAGTCAACAACTCACCGGATCATCCCCTCCATCCATCGCTTGAAACAAAGCTTGATATTCTTCGTCGTTGCTTTATCGTAGGGGAAAATGCACAATTAGTCTCAGAAGAAACAGGGTATAGTCGCGCTTCCATTTATACATGGCGTCGAAAATACCAATCCGGAGGACCTGCAAGACTAATGAATTCCAAAGATGATCCGAGAGGTATACTTAACAAGGGTAAGCCGTCTTCAACGAATGAGATAGATTCGCTCAAGCAGCAGATGCTGGAAATGCAGCTTGAGATAGACATATTGAAAG
>JAUNIO010000111.1 GCA_030535355.1 bacterium
GCTTTCAGCTTTGCCCTCAGCTTTGCCTTCAGCCTTGCTCTCGGTCTTGTTTTCAGCTTTCTGCACAGCCTTGTTTGAGGAGGTGTTTGCCGCGTCATCTTCAGCGTTTTTCAGCGCGTCTATGAGCACATCTGCGCTGACGAAATTGCCGTCCAGGCCCAATTCTTTGGCGCTGAAACCGTACGCCAGTCCCATCAGCTGGGTAATAAATACGGCGGGGATGAAATCTCCTCCGGCTTGGAATTCGGTTTGGCGCATGTCCAGATTGGTGTGGCACATGGGGCAGGCCACGATGATAGCTTCAGCACCGGCTTTGAGGGCGGATTCTACAATGCGGCGTCCTAAGCGGAAAACTGAAGGCTTATCGGACAGGGAAAATGAAGCGCCGCAGCAGGCGGTGGCCATGGTCCACTCTACAGGTTCCGCGCCCAATAAGCGCACAATGCGTTCCAGGCCCTGGGGCACTTCGGCATTTCTGACTTGGGTGACCTTTTGAGGGCGCACCAGCAGGCAGCCGTAATAGCAGGCCACTTTCAGGCCGTTGAATTTCTGTTTGATAGGGGCCAGAATCTCTTCATCGCTGAGCTCGCGGGCCCAGTCTAAGATGCTGAGGGCGCGCATATTGGCTAAGCCGCTCTTTTCGCGCTGGAGGGCTTTTTCCAGAGAAGCGGCTTTGGCGGGATTCTCTTTAATCTGGTGCAGGGTGGTGGCCAGACGGGAGTAGCACATAGCGCAAGGGGCTAAAATTTTATCGTGTCCGGCGTCCTGGGCTTTGGCCAGGGTGTCTCCGGCCAGCGCTGTAGCCAAAGCGTGGTCTATGCTGTGGGCAGAAGTGGCGCCGCAGCAGAGCCAGTCGGGGATCTCTTCCAATTTGTGGTCCAGAGCCTGAGCCACTAACTGCAGAGAGGTGTTGTATTCTTTCTCGGTGCTCTGCAGACTGCAGCCGGGATAGTAGGCAAAGGTGGCGCTCACTGTTCTTCCTCTTCCTTTCTGAGGGCTTCAGCCGCTTCAAAGACGTGCCTGACATTTTCGGCGGGACCGCCTTTGAGCAGGCTCAAAGCGCTGCCGACTGCTCCGAAGGGATTCATTTTGCCCTTGAGCATCATTTTGGGAGCCATGTTCATATCGTCGAGGATATTGAAGGTGCGCATCTTGTATTCGCCCACCAAAGCCACTTCGTCATTTTTGCCCGTGCGTTTGATGCAGTTGATAAACGCCTGGTGAGCGCTGATGATATCCTTGACCCTTTTATCCTTGGGCTCCGCGCCTCTGGCCAGGGCAGTTTGGCGCAGAACGTCCATGGTTCCGGCGATGTCTATGCCCTGAGGGCAGCGCTGAGTGCAGGTTTGGCAGCTGACGCACATCCAAATGGTGTCGGATGTGAGCGCACGTTCGCAATATTCATCGGCGACTTCGGGCTGATCCTGGAAGGCCTCTTCCATTTGCAGGAGGCGCATAATGCGCACCGGGCCCATGTCCATGCCCTCGGTGACGTTTTGGGTACAGCCCGCTGAACAGCGCCCGCACTGGTAGCAGTCCAGCGGCGAGGTCCCCGTAGCTGACTTGACTAATTCCGCCAGAGTTTTCAATTTTTTGCTCCCTTTGTGAATGTCGGATGGCCGGGCCAATCCCATTCGTTTTATTGTTTCACATTAAATAGTATCTGTTATGGGAATATCAGCAAATTCCTTTTTTTGCAGAGGCAAACACAAGGGAGGGCAGAGTGTTATCCTATATCTTGCAGGAATTGATTTAAAGGTGTTTTGAGAACCTTTCTGACGGCGGCTTCAGGGGACATGCCCTTCTGCTCGATTAAAGCCACGGCGCAGGTTTTGAGAATATCTCCAACGATATCAAACTCAAACAAATCACAGGCGGTTTGATTATAGTAGTGATCACCCTGCTCTATATCCAAATAGTCGATTAATTCTTCCGCAACTTGGTCTATCCATAGATTACTGTTGACGCAGGCTACCTGCAGTTGCCAAGCTATATCGCTGTCATCAAAATAGTCGATAACTGCAGAGCGGTGTAGTTTAACAGTGCGGGCGATAAACTCTATTAGTCCGCAGAAATAATCTATTCTGAATTTTTCCTCATGCGTTAATCTCATGCCTTTCATGTCTGCATACCCTTTTGCAAAGTTTAAAATAAAGCTGTCGCGTATAGATTGCTTTTTAGCTAGTTTTGCTGTCATATTTGCTATAGGTTTAGTTGCGTATTCCGCTTTTATAAAGGATATAAAGCCGTTATCCTTATCCAATACGCAGCGATTGTGAAAAGAAATTTGATTTGTGGGCATACTAAACATAGCAGATTTCCAAAAACTTTTACGGGTTATACGGCCATTGGCGTAATCGTCAACACATTTAGGAAGCTTACCGTCTAACATAGGCCCTTCAACTATATAAAAAGGATGGCAAGGCTTGTCTGTGTTAGTAGCTAAGCGGCATTGGGTAGTAAAATTTAGCCATTCATTGCTCTTTTTGTCGTGAAATCTGCGCTCCGGGATAGGATGCACAGTAAATTTCTTATATTTGTCGCCTAAAGCTACTATTTTATCGTCATTTAATTTGTATATATTTATGTAGAGGCTCCATCATGGCCAAGATTTCGCTCAGCCCATTCTCTGGCTTGCTGCTTTAAGCGGGTGCAATAAAAGCCCCAGCTGAAATCTTTGTCGTGCTGGAAAGATTGTTTTCTTAAGTTAGGTTGGTCAACAATAACTGGGCTACCATGAAATACAACTGACATAGGTTTGTGTGTCTTTCTATGTGTGCTTTTTGGGGTGTAGTATATGATTTCAAGACATTATTTGCAAATGGTTAGATCATCTACTGCTGCTTAACAAATTAGTCAGCTTGCGGCATTGTGCTGAGTCTGTGTGTGCAGCTGTTGTGTTCTGCTTTACTAAATGGTTTTGTGTCTGAGCTATCCATTTTTAACATTATCTTCAGTCAGTGGATGATTGTTGGTCAGAAAACTTCTTTTTCTAGTGGTGACAGAGGAATATTAACCTTACTTGCAAATTGTGGTAGATAATGGAGGCTATTGGTTTTTCAAATGTATAATTAACCAATTGGCACGTGTATAACCGATCCCGACCGCGCAGGCTGACCATGGCTTTTGCGCAGGGGAATGATGGAAATATGCTGTGGCAGTTGGCAGCTTCCAATCTCAATTTAATTTTTAGCCAGGTGTTAAGATGACAAGGAATGCGGATGAATTAACCAAAGAGGTTATGGGCAAAATAAGCCTTTCCAAAGATAAGGTAAATTTGGAAAAGCACGTTGTCAGTTTGAGCAAAACTGTAGTCAGTCTCAGCAAGAAGAGTGGAGTCGATATTGGCGCTACGAGGGCGAAAGTGGTAGTAGCTCTCGATTATAGTGCTTCTATGGACAGGCTTTACTACAATGGGACTGTCCAGAAGACTATCAATAGATTGGTTCCTTTGGGGCTTACCTTTGACGATAACGGTTCGATCGATGTCTTTTTATTTCAGACTGGTTATAGAAGAATGGATGATCTGAATCTGTCGAATTATGAAAATTATATTTCAAAGGTTGTTATGAATTCAGGATATAACATGGGAGGGACTAAATACGCACCTGTATTGAAAGCAATTGTTGAAGGTGACGTCAGAACTGTGGGCGGTTTCTTGGGATTCGGAGGAAAAAAAGAGGTCGTACCGGCTATTGTGGACAATGGAGATCCTACGTTCATTTTATTTATTACGGATGGTGCTAATGGAGATAGGGCTGATACTGATGCTATTATCCGAAAATCTTCCGAAATGAACGTGTTTATTCAGTTCATTGGCATAGGAAACGCGAAGTTTGAATATCTGATGAATCTGGATGATATGCCGGGAAGAAAGCGCGATAATACGGGGTTCTCTCACATGCAGGCCTTGGAAACGGCCTCTGATGAGGAACTTTATACTAACGTTCTCGAACAGTTTTCACTGTGGCTAAAGGGATTGCAATAGGGTAGGGGCCAAGACAGTTGGGTACAGTTATAAAAACGGGAAAGTAGGGGATGTGCTATCATGGCGGACACCACGGCTGCGCGGGCCAAAGATTTTGCCAAACATTGGCAGGGGCGGGGGACCAGCGAGAGAGGCGAAGCCCAAACATTTTGGGTCACCCTGCTGAACCGCGTCTTCGGCATCGAATATGTCGAAGACTACATCCAATTCGAAGTTTCCAACGTCTCCGAACGCGATACCACGGCCTTTTTGGATGCCTACATCCCTGCCACTAAGGTGCTGATCGAGCAGAAGCGCCTGGATGTTAAGCTAGACGCGCCTATTACCCAGGCGGACGGTTCCAAGCTGACCCCCTACCAGCAGGCCAGGCGCTATGTGGCCTCGCTGCCGGTGTCTCAGCATCCCCGCTACATCGTGACCTGCAATTTCGCCGAGTTCCGCGTTTACGATATGGAAACGCCCAACGCCGAGCCTGAAGTCATTAGGCTCAAAGACCTGGGCAAAGAATACTATCGCCTGCAGTTTTTAGTAAATACGGATAAGTCCCATATTACCAGAGAGATGGACCTTTCCTTTAAGGCGGGGCGGATCATCGGCGAGATTTATGAAGCCATGCTAAAGCAGTTTGGTGACGATATAGATCAGGATACTCTGGCCAGCCTCAATATCCTCTGCGTGCGCTTAGTCTTTTGCATGTACGCCGAAGATACCGAACTTTTCGAGCGCCTGCAGTTCCGCGATTACCTGCGGCAGTACAGAAGCACCGCCCGCGACGCTCTGAAAAAGCTCTTCAAAATGCTGGATACGCCTTACGCGGAGCGCGATAAATACGAAGATGAAGCTCTGCTGGCCTTTCCCTATGTCAACGGCGGGCTGTTTAAAGACGAGGTGATCATTCCCCGGCTCACCGACGGGATTGTCGGCTTGATCATCAAAGGCTCGGATTTCGACTGGTCGGAGATTTCGCCCACTATTTTCGGAGCGCTCTTTGAATCTACCCTAAACCCGGTCACCCGCCGTCACGGCGGTATGCACTACACCAGCATTGAGAACATCCACAAGGCTATCGACCCGCTGTTTTTGGACGGGCTGCGGGAAGAGGCGCGGGCTTTGCGCGAGCGCCTGCTCAATCCGCCCACCGGCAGCAAAAAGCTCGGCAGGAAGGAAGGCGTGCGCCTCTTGGAGGCTCTGCAGAACAAGCTGGGCAGGCTGAAGTTTCTGGATCCGGCCTGTGGTTCGGGCAACTTTTTGACGGAAACTTACATCTGTCTGCGCCGTTTGGAAAATGAGGTCATCTCCCTGCTGCACGGGGCCGGACAGGCCTTTCTAGAGGGTGAAGACTTTTGGCAAAATCTAATTCAGGTGCGTATCGATAATTTTTATGGCATCGAAATTAACGACTTTGCGGTTACTGTCGCGAAAACTGCCTTGTGGATCGCTGAAAACCAGATGCTGCGGGAGACGCAGAATGTAATAGGCAAAGATATACAAATGCTGCCCCTGCGCTCGCAGGCTCATATAGTGGAGGGCAACGCCCTGCGCCTGGACTGGGACGAGCTGGTGCAGCCGCAGGAGCTGTCCTATATTATCGGCAATCCGCCCTTCGTAGGGGCGCGGCTGATGGGCAAAGAACAGAAACAGGATGTTAACTATGTTTTTTCTGGCTGGAAAAATGCTGGCAATTTGGATTACGTCGCCTGCTGGTATAAGAAATCTCTGGACCTGATGGAAAATACTAAGATCAGCGCGGCCCTGGTTTCTACCAATTCCATTACTCAGGGTGAGCAGGTGCCGATTTTATGGAAACCAATGTTTGACCAGGGATTGCGCATCGATTTTGCTCACCGTACCTTCCGCTGGGACAGTGAGGCTTCTATAAAAGCGCACGTTCACTGCGTAATCATCGGCTTTAGCGCGTATCAAATCGATAAGCCTTGTAAACTGTTCAGCAATGATCGGTACGCAGAAGTAAAACATATCAACGCTTATCTGATGGATGGCAGCGATGTGTTTGTGGAGAGTTTCAAACAGCCTATTTCTCCAGGGGCGCCGCTGGCCCGCAGCGGCAATAAGCCTATAGATAATGGTAATTATTTGTTTGATGAGGCTGAATATCAAGAATTTGTCGCCAAAGAACCGGCTTCCGCTAAGTGGTTCCGCCGTTGGTATGGTTCAGAGGAGTATATAAATAACAAAGTGCGTTACTGCCTGTGGTTGGGAGAATGCTCGCCGACAGAATTGCGGCAAATGCCTCTGTGTTTGGAGCGGGTTAAGGCGGTGCGCGAGTTTAGGCTACAGAGTAAAAGTTTCGGTACTGTTAAGCTGGCTGAAAGACCTACGCGTTTTCATGTTGAAACTTTGCCTAAGTCTAAATATATTATCATGCCGTTAACCTCTTCAGAGCGCCGCCGTTATGTGCCTATAGGTTTTATGGAGCCATCGGCTATGGCGAGCAATCTGGTGGTTGTGGTCTTGGATGCTGGACTGTATCATTTTGGGGTGCTCACTTCAAATGTGTTTATGTCTTGGATGCGGGCGGTGGGCGGACGTTTGAAGAGCGATTACCGCATTACTAAAGATAATGTCTATAACAACTTCCCCTGGCCGGAACCTACGGAGGCGCAGCGGGCCAAGATCGAGCGCACGGCCCAGGAAATTCTGGAGGTGCGGAAGCGTTACCCGCAGAGCAGTCTGGCGGATTTGTACGACGAGATCGCTATGCCTTACGATCTGCGCCAGGCCCACCGGGCCAACGACGCGGCGGTGATGCGGGCGTATGGCTTTGAGGTCTCGCTTTCGGAGTCGGAATGCGTGAAGCGGCTGATGGAGCGGTACAAAAAGCTGACCGGGCAAGATTGAAAATTGTTATACAGATATTGCTGCTACACTGCGTCAATGTAACTAAGTTTAACAGCTAAGCT
>JAUNIO010000027.1 GCA_030535355.1 bacterium
ATCTATGCATTTTTATTTTGCAACTTTAAGCACTTTTATTTTGCAATAAACACGCTCATAATATTAAGAGCTTTAAGGCCGTTATTCAGGCTGTAGGTGGCAGAATTACTAATGTTCAATCAGTTGGCATTCCTGGTCTTCGAAATATTGAATATCGCTTGCCGCAACGCATTCCTGGTGGTAAGCGCACTGGTATAGAATATAATCGCAAATTTACAAAAACAGTTTATGATCCATCAGGTGAACAAAATTTTATTAAACATGCGTTAGAAGCTATTACCAACGCAACCCCAGTAAGGCCTGGCAAAATCAACTCATGGATCGGTTACGACAGTAGAGGAGTAAGGTGGCAAATATATAAAACCAAAGAAGGTAATATATTGACAGCATTCCTAATTATTTAGTAGTATTCACGAAATGGAACAGATTATTTACGATACAGATTTAATTAGTAACGCACACAGCCCTGTTCAAGACGTTTTTAACTATTGGGCTAACAGCACTTTCCCTTGGCTTGTTAAGGCATTTAGCGAGGGTATTGGCGTTGGCGCTTATATTGCTGGTTGCGATTTTACATCTGGCGGCGTTCATTTCGAAAGTGATTATACGAACGACATAACCATTTCTTTTGATGATTTATATCATTATATGAATTTAGCTAGCCAAAGATATATAATTAACCACCCCTTAGATAAAGCTAAGATCGAACAGTATTTAAAAGCATTCCGCGATAGGTTTCTTATCAGTTCAAAGAAATAAACGCCCCGTCGGTTTAGCAGCCCGGTATTCCCTTGGAAAAGGTATGCGGCTACAAGCCGCTAGATCTTTCATGGTTTAAACACGCTTTCCTTGATTAGTTTCTTTTATAAAGAATCGGCCAATCGGACGCAATATGCAACTTATTGGTAGCCAACAGAAAGAATTATGGCTCTTTAAGCTTTCTTCCGCTGTGTGTGGCATAATTAGCGTTTGAGAAAGTGCCTCGTTTGTAATAATCATTAACTATCCGAATTAGTTCTTCGTATTCTTTGATATTGCTTATTACGATTCGCCCGTTATCGTCAATTCGCAATGAAGTGAACCCTTTTATCAAGACAAAATATTTTCATTTTTAAGTTGGAAAAATTATCAGCTTTCCTATGGTTTATGTGACTGAATAATATACTGACTCAGGAGTATGATACCGTAAACAGGAATGCGGTCTTTCCGTATTATAGAAATGAATGTAGCGAGCAATACCAATACGGGCATCCCGAGGCGCATTGTATTCATTCAAGTATATGTCTTCGTATTTAATAGTCCTCCAAAACCTTTCGATAAAGATATTGTCATAGGCTCGTCCTCGATGATCCATGCTTATCTTAGAACCGGCACCGATAAATATTTTAGTGTATTTTGGGCTGGTGAAGTGGCTTCCCTGATCCGAGTTCATAATTTCTGGAACAGCTGTTTTTAAGGCTTTATTGCTCGCATCGAGCACAAAGTCAATCTCCATAGTATCGCTAATTCCCCAGCCGATTACATATCTCGAAAAACAGTCGATAATTGCTACCAAATATAACCAATCTGTGCGGATGGGAATATATGTTATATCTATAGACCATACCTGGTTCGGTTGGCTGATTTTAAGGCCCTTAAGCAAATAAGGGTATATCGGATTGCTTGGTTCTGATTTGCTCGTATTCTGGCGTGGATATATAGCCTGAATACCCATCTCGCGCATATGACGGAGTACTGTTTTATGATTGATGTGAATCCCATGATCGCTGTCAAGGACATGGCATATGCGTTGATAACCATAAAAAGGGTGAGCAGTATAAATCTTGTCAATGTATTTCTTGATTATTAAATCCTCCCCGGATGGCGGCACAGGCCTGTAATAAAGGCATGTGCGATTAAGATCAAGAAGCGCTGCCTGGGTAGATACAGAAAGCTCTGGAGCATCCATATCCACAAGAAGACGCCGCTCATGTAATGACATTTCAGAGACCAGATTTTTTTTTCAGCCACTCGTTTTGAGTGGTTAGCTTGCCGATCTGAGCATATAGTTCTTGCATCTCTTCCTCGTGCTCTTTCTTGGTACGACGCTCTTTAGCAGCATTGTCTTGAAAAAGCATATATAGGTTCTTTTCGGCCTCTATCTTCCATCGAGAGAGCATATTTGGATGTATATTGTTTTTCGATGCGATTTCATTTATAGTGCGCTCTCCACGAAGAGCCTCGAGTACTAAGCGGGCTTTTTCATCAGGTGTATGCCGTTTTCTTGCCATAGTTGGGTCCCTTTCGATATGACGTTATAGTAGAAGAAATCCAACTTAGAAACAAGCACTTTTTTGTCCGAAATTAGAGGTTCATTATATAAGACAGCATTTCCGTGACTTCGAATAATCCTCCGAGATAATGCATAATCCGCCTCCATGTAAATTAACCGGGTTTTCTGTGTTGTCAGAAACCATATCTTGCCTTTGTCCGGCAGGGCGTTTGTCAATTTAAGCACTTGTCTTAAGAACACGGAACATCGAGCAATTCTCCTGTCTGCAAACCAAACCGGCAGCAGGTATTTGCAGCTTCAATAATATCCGATTGTTCAGTCCGTATGCTAAGATTGTATAATCAATAAAAACAGATAGAGCCGGCAGTCTGTTCGCTCAGACGGAACCGCCGTGTCAGCGTTCGGAAACGCAGCAGTCAGCAGCACAGATGTGTTGTATGTTGTCATAAAGAATCGACAGCTTGTTTGTTTATATTTGCTAATTCTCTGTTTAGTAGCATATTTCTGCATCTTTATAGCGAATATTTTGCAGGCAAATATTATACGCATACTTTAACTTGATACAGAGCGCAAAAAGGGAGACTGAGCGGACTTGATGGCAGCGTGACGCTTTTCATAGCGGTACATCCCTTACTGTCAAAATAATAATCGCTTTCCCAATAGGAAAACGCCCCGGGCGCAATGACCGCAGTGCCTTCGTGGACATTGGCGCGCATAAGATAGCTGTCTGCTCCGACGAGGCTGTCTCTCCAGTAAGTCAGACCGTTGTCTTTCAAGGGAGCGCTTTGTAAAGGACAGTCTTTGAAGGCGTTGTGCCCAATGGCGGTTACGATATCCGGCAAATTTACCGAAGACAACTTATAACAGCCGGCAAAGGCTCCGTCTTGTGTAGAACGGGTGCCTTCTCGGATATTATAATGTCCCCAGATATTAGAACCACTCTCGATATATTAAAGGTGAATATAGTATAATACTCACCTCAAAGGAGAAGATACCAAGGACTCACAAGCATCAACCCTAATTTGATTAAGAGATGGCGGAAATATTTTCTTGATAATGCAAGTCTAGTGTTATCAAAGAACCGCTGCGCAAAAAAATAATTCGCCTCTTCGGAATACCATATTGATCTAAGGGGGCTGTAAAGCTATGATTATACGCGGTAAGCATGATTTATGCCTACCCGCCATAAAATCGTTATAGGAAGTAAACATGAATAAAGAAACAGCCGCTGTGAGCGCATCCGCAGCACATGCCAATGAAAGCGCGGGAGAAGCGCCCGACTATTCCAAGAAAAACTGCTGGTGCCGGTTCCCGGAGATCACCAAGGACGCAGACACGTTCTACATCATCGCTACGGAGTATATCGCGTCTAGTTTGGAGGATGGCGTACCCGATTACGCAGCGCTCGACAATCCTGAGATGCTGGCGGGTGCGCCGGGCGAATATGCGCTGCATGCCAGCGCGTACGAGGACTTCACCAACGTGTTCATGCCGTATTACCGCCAGGCCGGCCTGCGGTACGCGGGGGAAGTCTGGAAGAAGACGGGGAACATCGACGCGGCAATTTCCGGTATGCCTTACGGCGACATAACCGCCGCGCTCGATTACTACTTCGAGAACTGCAACGGCGGCCGTCCGTTCATCATAGCGGGCCACAGCCAGGGATCGGCCATAACTAAGCTTGTCCTGATGAACTACTTTAAAGAGCATCCCGAATACTATGAACGCATGATCGCAGCCTATGTCATAGGCTATGCCGTTACGAAGGACGATCTCAAGGCCTATCCGCACCTGAAGTTCGCGTCCGGCGAAAGCGACACAGGTGTCATCGTCAGCTGGAACACCGAGGGCAGGAAGAACGCGGAGGAAAACGTACCGACCGCCGTGCTGCTGCCGAACGCGATCAGCATCAACCCTCTGAACTGGAAACTCGACGATACGTACGCACCGGCAAGCGAAAACCTGGGTTCGCTCGTGATAAACGAGAAAACCTGGAAGCCTGAGATCGCTGACATCGGCGCGGACGCACAGGTGGTCCCCGAACGCGGCACGGTCGTAACAAACGCCAAACCCGAGACTTTGCCGGAGGAACTCGCTGAGGCCGCCGCGGCCGCCAATGAGTTCTTCGGACCGGACGGCCGGCACGCCAGCGATTACACGTTTTATTACAACAACATCAAGAGCAACGCGGCGAAGCGCGTTGCGGCCTACCTGGCGGCGAACCGGTAATGCCTGCGCGAGGAAACCATTTCGCGCGCTTTCGGGCAGTTTTTTGGGGGGTGAGGCTCTGCCCGCCTCTTTTATGGAATTGAGGAAATCTGAATAATTAAAAAACAGCGGCAGGCGGTTATGCCTGCCGTTTTCTATATGGCGTTAAGTCATTTATAAAAGGATCGGCATATCTCATGCGAGGGTGGCGGTCCTCGTTATCTTATCTCAAACATTATCCCGCTCCCAAGTATTTCTCATGCTTATCCCGCTCTTCCTGTAATTCCGTATGTTTTTGCAGCCTATTGACCTTTTTCCGTTTTAGGCAAATCGGTTAATCCGGCAAGGTCCAAAGCTTTCTCGGTATACCATTTAGGCATATTATCCTTGACATATTCCTCCATTAGAATTTGATGGTAAGCACAGGCAAACAGTTCCTCATCAATATTATGCTTTAATAAATTACTCATGGCTTTTAGTGTACGCCGTTTGCCTACCAACTCCCCACGATAGTATTCGCAGTCCATATAGTTTTGCATAACCTCAAAATAAATAGAGCCATCATCATTTTGAAAATATCCTCTTGCATTCATATCGCTGGAGTCGCCAGATGAAGAAAAATTATCATATATCCTTTTATCTTTTTCTGGGTCAACATTAATACTGGTTACCACAAATGGGCCACAGCAAAAGTTAAACTCCGGACTTTTAGGATCGTGTAGAATATCTCCGATTTTAAATGGTGTCGGGAAATCAAACCATAAGCCCTCAAAACTAGAGCTTTGCAAATCGCTTTCTCTATCGTCCAAATAAGATGCGCTTATTTCGGTGAGTTCTAAATTTCTATTGTAATAAGCTGTCATAGATTTATCCTTTTGGTCAATCCATATCTTACATATTTTATATTCAGTAACGGATAAATTGTCGTCGGCTTCTTCTTTGGCTGCGCTCAGACATTTATCATAAGAAGAATACAAATATTCCCAGTTGCCAAATCCGCCATCGTTTTCACAGCGAAGCGTAAATGTGTATACTGCCTGCGCGGTCTGTTTCCGCAAGTCACAGACAAGTCTTTCATTCAAGGCGATGTACTCCCTTAAAAATTCATGCCAGCTTGCAATCTCCATGCAATTACATCTTTTTGCGACACGGAAGTCAGGCATCGTATCGATTACCTCCTGCCATGCTTGAATTTTTTCTTGCAAGGAGGCGTTTCTGCATTGATAAATCAGCCATGATGCCTCGAGCGTATTAAATTGATAGCCGATTTCTTTAAGGTGGTTGGCAATATCTTTTGAATTTATGAATCGCAATACATTCAAGTTATTTAACCCCCTTTTTTATATATTCTCATGGTATCCAGCCGTTATGTTTTCTTGCTGCGCTACAGAATGGAGTGCATACATATATCCTCCCCGACTTCTTGCATCCCGGTCGGCAGGGCTGGAGGCTTCAGCTGCGCACAGCCTAAGAAGGCGCAATGACCCACGCGGACCAACCCCTTGGGCAGAGTCTCCGAAGTATTGTTCCGTCCCTCGTCTGGCAGGCAGTAATATGGAAACCGCAAGTCCCCGTCTCAGCATCAATCTGTGTAATAGATGCGACGGACTTACGGTTTGAGGCTTTGGCAGCATTCTAAGGCGGTGCGGCCAATCCCGGCTTTGCAGCCGGGATTAGATTGTTTAAGCGCACATCAGAGTATTAAAGTTGGGCTCCAGCTCCAGGATTCTGAGCTTGGAACACTTTTCAAAGGCTCTGGCCTCGATGCACAGAGAAAAATTCGGCGTAGTTACTTTTTCCAAGGCAGTACAGCCGTAAAAGGCAAATTTGCCGATACGAGCTATTCCTGAGGGCAGCTTTACAGCTGTTAAATGGCTGCATCCGCCAAAAGCATTGCAGCCAATTTCTGTAACACTGTCAGGAATCTCCACAGCTATTAACTCGCTGCAAGAGGTGAATGCTCCATCTCCTATCATTTTAGTGCCTTCTTTTATTCGGGCTGTGCTTATATCGCGATCAGCGCCTCTCACGGTATGCTGCCAGTAAGTTAAGCCATTTTCTTTCCAGGAAACATTTGTCAGCGGACAGCTGCGAAATGCGTTTATACCGAAATGCTTTAGCTGGTTTGGTAAATTAATTGCTTTTAAACTGACGCAGTAAGCAAAAGCATTGTTGCCAATACTGGCCACACTATCGGGCAAAATTAGGGATTCTAAAGCAGAACAGCCTAAAAATGCTTCGGCATCTATGCTGACCAAAGTGTCAGGCAGCAGCACTGACTTTAATTTTGTGCAGTTGTGAAAGGCGCAATATCCTATAGTTTTCGTTCCAGGCTGGATGACAGCGGCGGTAATCTCGCGGTCTGCCTCTGCGGCACAGTTGTTGCTGTCATATTTAATTCCGTTTATCCATTTATACATAAATAATACCTCACTGCTTGTGTAGAGAGACAAAAATACAACACTAAATTAAGGCCTAAGTTAAGGTCTCAGCTATTGTCTAAATACGGCCTTGACGGCCTTGACAATTCTGGGCGGTTATAATGGCGCTATTAAGCAATCCTATGGAATTTGCAGCGCCTTTGTTTGAGCACTATCGCAAGCGCGCACAAATACGGAGGAGGAAATATGCAAAAAAGCACACTAACCGCTACGCAGTCAAAAATGTAATATGAGGTAACGTAAACAAAACAATACAATATGCCTAAGCATACTGCAATAAGCAATGTAAAATTATAAAACGGCGATACAACCTGAAGAACAAGACATCTAATTTATTCTGCATATTCTCTGTATTCTGAATTATTCCTGCATGATTATTAAAATAAACTTAAGCAATGCGCGTGAGTTAGAATCGGCGGATAAACGCTGAGCAAAACACGCTGCGCTCGCGGCCTGCCGATAACTACTGCCAGGCGCAGATGCGCTCTTTTAGCAAAGGCAATACGCAGGCAATACGTAAGGCTGTTTCCTGGATTTGCGCAGGATTTTCATCTATTCGGACAAATTTTAAATATAATTAATGTAGCCTAAATAAACAATAAACCTTAATAATTAATAATATAGGAGGTAAGCTCTTGTCTCAGCCCCCCCGCGATCCGAATAGCACTTTATATTCTAATGTACCTCCGCGCGGCAACCCACCTACCGAGATAGCAATCAGTCATCCCCAAGGCCATTCAGGGCGGGGTGGAAAGTCCTCACGCCAGGAGGGCCGTTCCGGCCGTGACGGTGCGTCTCCTAATGCTAATTCAGGAATACATTCGGGCGTGCATGCCAATCCTTCTGCTGCTCCGAAAGCAAATGAAACAGGCTCTAAGCCTCCTAAACCTTCCCGCGATGCTCACGGGCGTTTCGTTGTGGTGGCTTTGGCCATTGCTGCGCTTATAGCAGTGCTCACGGGCATGAACGATATGCCTGAACTCTGCAAATGGGCGCGCTGGTTCGGATGCGCTTCTTTAATATACTATGCCTGCCGCAAAGGCAGCCTGGCTACCTGGATTTTAATATCCATGGTGCTGGGAACTGAAGTGGGCTATACTTTTTCGGACTTTGGGGCTAACCTGCGCATTTTCAGCAATATCTTTTTGCGCTGCATTAAAACGGTTATCGCTCCCCTGCTCTTTGCTACTCTGGTGGTCGGTATCGCTGGGCATGCCAACATCAAAGAAGTGGGCCGCATGGGGCTAAAAGCGCTTATCTACTTCGAGATCGTCACGACCTTGGCTCTTTTTATCGGCTTGGCAGCCATCAATATCACCAAAGCTGGCGAGGGCATCGTCCAGACTTCTAGCATGACAGCTGCTGAAGCTTTAGGGACTGCTTCGGTTGAAGCCAAGCTTTCCGCCGCCGGGCTCCAAGAAGCTGCCAAAGGCCTGAGAGAAGCATCCAAAGAGATGAAGGAGCCGCAGGCGCTGCAAAGCGCTGCCCACGGTTTGCAGCTTATGGCTCAAGAAATAACCGAACTTAACAAGCAAACTAATGTTCATGCCAAATCGGGCATGGAAATAATCCTGCACGCTTTCCCGGAAAATATTGCTAAGTCGGTTGTCAATAACGAAGTTTTGCAGATAGTAGTTTTCAGCGTTATATTTGGCATATCGCTGGCCCAGCTGCCAGAAGAAAAACGCCGCCCTATGCTCAATGTCTGCGAGAGTCTCTCTGACGTTATGTTTAAATATACAAACATAATCATGCTTCTGGCACCCCTTGGAGTTGGCTCGGCCATAGCCTATACCGTGGGCAATATGGGCTTAGAGGTATTGGGCAACTTAGCAAAATTGGTAGGAACGCTGTATTTGTCTCTGCTGGCTTTCATAGTCTGCGTGCTGCTCCCAGTAATGCTGATTTGCCGCATCGATATTATCCGCTTCTTTAAGGCCGTTTCCGAGCCCATGACTTTGGCCTTTGCTACGACTTCTTCGGAAGCCGCTCTGCCCAAAGCCATGGAAAAAATGGAATACTTCGGAGTTCCCCGCCACATCGTAGCCTTCGTGATGCCTACCGGTTACAGCTTTAACTTGGACGGCTCTACTCTGTATTTGTCTTTGGCCACAATTTTCGTGGCTCAGGCTGCCAATATTCACTTATCTGTAGGCCAGCAGCTGATGATCGTTTTGACTCTTATGCTCACCAGTAAAGGCGTGGCCGGTATGCCTAGAGCTACCTTGGTTATTCTGCTGGGCGCGGCGGCCAGTTTTGGCCTGCCTGAATGGCCTATTTTAGCTATTCTCGGCGTTGACGAATTGATGGATATGGCCCGCACTGCCACCAACGTCTTGGGCAACTGTTTGGCTTCGGTAGTCATTGCCAAATGGGAAGGACAGTTGGGGCCCTGCATGGAGGAACAGTCGACTATAGCTGTGGCGCGTCTCATGTGGGACAGCGATACCAACAGCGTGAAGCCCATGGAATGAGGCGGATAATTAGTGCTTTCGCTGCGCCAAGAACTGGCTGAATTATTGCGGCAGGCAGTGGACCGTGCTGAGCTAGAGGGACTCTGGCCTCACGGATTGCGGCCTGCCGTCTTTTCTCTGATCGATACTCCCCGTTCAGTCAGCGGCGATGTCAGCTGGCCTGGACTGCGCACCTTACCGCAAGAGTATTCCGTTCAGATAGATCATTTGGCGGACATAATACGTTCTAGCCTACAGCTGACGGACTGTTCCCGCTTCTGCTGGAGAGGCTGTGCAGCGGGTTTTATCAATTTTGCCTGGACGGAAATAGGGCGGGAATGGATCCTGCGCTGGGCCGCTGCACAGGCTTGCCCCAATAATTTCTTCGCTTTACCCAACGAATTGGCTTATGCTGTGCAGCGCACTCTCTGGCTGGAAAAAATGGCCGAAGATCAAGGGCAGGCCGATCTGGCAGCGGTATCAGGAGAGGTATGGGCGGCTGAGCTGCTGGCCCAAGAAGAGATCGCTTTAATAAGCGCCAGCGAGCGGGCTGCCTGGAACTGTGCAAAGGCTAAAGCGATGGGCAAAAGCGATAAGGCAGCTATACAGATACGGCTGCTAGCTCAGGAATGGGGCAGCTATTACGAGCGGCATACGCTGCTGAAAGGGACGGCTGCGCAGGTGCGGGCCCGTGTAGCTTTGGGCCGGGCCGTGCGGGCAGTGCTGTTGCTCTGCTGATTCTCAGAACATTGCCAATGTCATCGAGCCTTAACAAAATGACATTGCCCCTGAAGGATGTAATATCATTTTGTTAGCGATCAGCTAACTTGCGAAACTATCTGACTCCTCCTAAAAGATGTAATATCATTTTGTTAGCGATTAGCTAACTTGCGAACTATCTAACTCCCCCTAAAGGATGGGAGGGGGAGATGTCGCGGCTGCGACAGAAGGGCTAACAGGAAGCGTGTTTCATAATCGTGGCTAGCGTGCGCTGGCGATTGGTCTGGGCCAAATTTTTTCCATAGCGCAGCATACCCCGGCAAAATGCTCCTTCTAGCCAAGATTCGTCAAATTTATCACTGTCTAGGCCATAAATTAGGCGGGCTATTTCATCCCAGAAGTCTAACTGTCCTACCCTTTTGCCGATCTCAACCATAGCTACTAAGCAGGGTTTGTCCAGCAAAAAGTCTTCCGATTCGGCTGTAGTCTCGTAATTGCTTCTGCAAGTGGTGCGAAAATAGCTTCTGAGCGCGGCATATTCATTGCTGTTCAGCGTTATTTCCCCGATCAGGTCGTGTTTTTCAAACTCCTCGTTAATGCGGGCCAGCAACGGGCCAACCTGATCGTAATCGAACTCGCGGTCATCGATATTATTCAGCCGGTTGAGGCGTTTTACCAATTCTTCGTGAGAGACACTGCGCGGATCGGGCGGAGCGTCGCGGTGTCCCTTAAGCGACAGGCGCGGAGAGGCGGGCAGAGCGGCTTCCATAAGCTTAGGCTCAGCGCTGCGGCGCGTGGGCGTTTTGCGCGGCTTCGGCTGCTCGGGAATGCGCATTTTAGAAATAATTTTGCTGGAGCCGGAAGAAACTGAGGCGGGTTCGGCTTTAGCTTTGGGGGCAGATGCGGTTAAGCGCCTGCCAATGCCGCGAAAGCGCAGATAAGCTTCGATAGCGGAACGGAATAATTGGCGCTGGGCATCGGTTAGGGCCTTGCTTTTGTCAATAATAGCGTGCAATTCTTTGAGGGGCAGAGAAAATTTTTCACCCTGACAGGCATAAAAATTCGCCCCCTGCTTTTGGCGCAGGTTTTCTAAGTTGTCGGCACACTGCAGATATAAGGCCGCTTTCTCGGCTTCGTTTTCTTTGAGCCAGACGGAAAACTTTTCGCGCTCTTCGGCTAGGCTTTTAGCTTTTTGCTCTTGGCGCTTTTTCTCGATGTTTTCTAAATTGTCGATTTTGGGCTTGGGCGGCTGTTTTATACTGGGAACAGGGTCTTGTTTTTTATGTGGTTTCGCTATACTTTTGTTTGCCATACGACGGCCCTTTCCAACCTGTATTTAACCTGGCTCCGACGGCGGTTAAATACTGATATATTATTAGCCGCATTATACATTTTCTGGCGATTCCTGCCTGCAATTGTTTAACGGTAGATTAAATAGTTAATATCATTTAGTTAAAATGTAATATCATTTAGTTAGCGATCAGCTAACTTGCGAAACTATCTTTAAGCGATTTTTATCTCCACTACTTCGTAATCTTCATCTTCGATTCTGCGTTTCAGCTCAGCGGTATCTAGGCTTCCGCTGAGTTCAGCTACGGCCTGCCCCCGCTCATGGCTGACTACGGCATGGTGAATTGCAGCATAGCTTTCCATAATCTCTTTGACCGTAGCTTCACAGTGCCCGCACATCATGCCTTTTATCTGCAAGGTTATGGTTTGGCAAGCTGGCCTCATCGCTTCCTCTGCTTTAACGGCTTGGGCTTCAGCCAGCATGTCAGGATCGAGGCGCAGTGTTTTAACTTCAGCGGATAACTTGCGGTCTCCCCTGCTGTCATAAGGGTGACACAGATTGAGGCGCAAGGCATTGGTCACTACGCAAAAGCTGGATAAACTCATGGCTGCCGCTCCATAAGCTGGGCTTAGTTTCCAGCCCAGCCAGGGAATAAACAGTCCCATCGCCAAGGGGATACCTACGGTATTGTAAAAAAAGGCCCAAAACAGGTTCTCTTTGATATTTCTTAGGACAGCCCGGCTAAGGCGAATGGCTGCCGGCACGTCGCGCAGCTGGCTTTTGGTCAGGACTACGTCGGCAGCATCGATGGCCACATCGGTTCCGGCCCCAATAGCTACGCCGACTTCGGCGCGGGTTAAGGCCGGAGCATCGTTGATGCCGTCGCCTACCATGACCACTTTCCCCTGTTGTTGCAGGGCGCGCACCGCCGTTTCTTTTCCTGCTGGCAGTACGCCGGCGATGACTTCATCTACCCCAGCTTGGGAAGCTATGCTTTTAGCTGTCGCGGCATTGTCTCCGGTAAGCATTACGGTGCGCAGCCCCAGCTGGCGCAGTTCGGCAATGGCCTGGGCGCTGTCTTCTTTGATGACGTCAGCAGCGCCGATTAATCCCAGCAGCCGGCCGCTAGCTGCAAACCACAGCGGCGTCTCTCCCCGTTCTGCCATAGCCTGAGCCTGACGCTGCAGGTCTTCCGGTATGGCCGCCAGTTCTTCAATATAAGCGGCATTGCCTCCCCGCAATTCCCTGCCTTCGCATACGGCCTGAACGCCTCGCCCAGTTTGGGAGGTAAAGCTAAGACATTCCGGTTTATCCAGCGAGGCCGTATGAGCGCAGATAGCTTTGGCCAATGGATGCTCGCTCTTGCTTTCCAAAGCACCGGCCAGGCGCAGCAGTTCCAGTTCCTCTATGCCCGGCCCCGGATAGACTCCGGTGACCCGCGGCTCCCCGGCGGTGATGGTTCCGGTTTTGTCCAAGGCGGCGATTTGTGCCCGTCCCATCTCTTCCAAAGCAGCTGCTGTCTTAAAGAGGATCCCGTTATTAGCGCCTACCCCGCTGCCCACCATAATAGCTACCGGCGTAGCCAGCCCTAAGGCGCAGGGACAGCTGATAACCAACACCGAAATTCCTCTGGCAATAGCAAAGGCCCAGGTCTGCCCAGCCAGCAGCCAGCCGATGGCTGTGAGCAGAGCTATCCCTATAGCCGCAGGCACAAATACTGCTGAAACCCGGTCGGCTATTCTGGCAATAGGGGCCTTGCTGGTCGCCGCATCGCTGACCAGTTTAATGATCTGGGCCAAAGTTGTTTCTGAGCCTACTCTGACAGCCCTACATTCTAAAAATCCCGTAAGATTTATAGTCGCCGCCGATACGCTATCGCCTGCTGTTTTGTCTATAGGCAGGCTTTCCCCGGTCAAAGCCGCTTCGTTGACTGCCGAGTCCCCTTTTATAATAACACCATCGACGGGAATGCTTTCGCCGGGACGGACTAAGAAGACGTCATCGCGCTTCACTTCTTCGTAAGCTACGGTCACTTCTTGCCCTTCGCGGAGCAGGACGGCTGTTTTAGGCGTTAAACTGAGCAGCCGCTTTAGAGCGGTCGTGGTGCGCCCCTTGGAATAAGCCTCTAGCAGTTTGCCCACCGTTATTAAGGTGAGAATCATGGCTGCCGATTCGAAATACATCTCGCGGCTGAGCTGGGCGACGGCTTCATCGTTGTGATTGTGGGCGGATGCGTTAAGGCGCAGCATCATGATCAGGGCACCAGCGCTCCAGGCAAAGGCGGCCCCGGACCCCATAGCTACCAAAGTATCCATGTTGGGAGCGCCGTGCTGGAGGCCTTTGAAACCGTTGATGAAGAACTTGCGGTTGACGACGATGACCGCTAAAGCCAAAATCATGAGCACCGCGTTTCTGTGCACGGGCTGGTGCTCTAAAAATGCGGGAAGCGGCCAGCCCCACATCTGATGCCCCATCGAGATGTACAGCAAAGCTGCCAAACATATCAAAGAGCCGATTAAGCGCCGGCGAATGCGCGGCGTTTCGGTATCGTCCAAAGCTTCGGCTGTCAGGGAAGAGCCTTCGGCAAGTTCGGCGCGGTATCCGGCGGCACTGACGGCTTCCACCACAGCCTGAGGCGAAAACTGGCCGTCGACGCTCATGGAATTGGTGAGCAGGCTGACTGAGCAGCTGCTGACGCCGGGAACTGAGCTTACCGCTTTTTCTACGCGGGCGCTGCAAGCGGCGCAGCTCATTCCGGTTACCTGAAATTGCTGTTTTGACATGAGAATGATGTTTTCTTATTCGTTTGGAGATAATGAGCATAATGGCCCGACGAATTCGCAGAACGCGCAAATACAGCGCTCAGCGCGTGAGAGGGCCAGGCTTAAAACATATCGGATAGTAAAATGCTGGTACTGCTGCTGAAGGCGTCTTTGCCGATGTTGCCGATGTCGCTGGGGATAGTCAGCGTAGATAGCGAAAAACAGTGGAAAAATGCCTCGTCTTCGATGGACTTAACGCTGTTGGGAATGTTTATAGAAGCCAAACTGACACATTCGCAGAAGGCCTGTTTGCTGATAACTGAGAGGTTATCCGGAAGCTTAACTTTGGCCAGAGACGTACATTGGCAAAAAGCTCCTTCCCCAATGGTTTTAACGCTGTCCGGCAAATTGATGATCTGCAGAGAACTGCAGCATTTAAAGGCATTGGCGCCGATCTCGGCAACGCTGGCAGGAATGGTGACAGTGGTCAGTTTGGTACAGCCGCTGAAAGCATTGTCGCCTATTTTGGTGATACTATTGGGGATATTAGCCGTGACCAGGTCTTTGCTGCAGCCCGTGATAGTTTTTTTATCGCTGCTGTAAGTGAAGCTGTCGGGAAGAGCAGGGCGCTGATGCGACATGAGATCTTTCCAAACGTTGCCAGGCGAAAATCTATGCTGGAGAGGCTTGCTGTAATTAGAAAGCGGCTGAGAACTGGCAGCTGGAGGGAGCGCCGCCAGCTCTTGGGTTTTTCTGGAAACCTCCGGCAGCGGTGTTTTCTTGACCGGTTTAGCGGATGACTCCGCCGCCTGGCTCTTTTTGAGCGCTGGGCAGCCGTAAAAGGCTAATTTGCCAATTTCCGCTTTGCTGTTGCCTATTTTAACGGAAGCTAAACTGCGGCAGTTGTAAAACGCTCCTGTACCTAAGCTGGCTACGGATTCTGGTATGTCAATCTCTGTTAATTTTTTGCAGTCGCTGAAAGCATAACTGTCAATTTTTGTCAGTTCGGCGGGAAGTTTGACAGAGGTCAGCTCAGAGCATCCAGTAAAGGCATCGTGCTCAATAACGGTTACGCTGGTGGGAATAGTGATTTCTGTTAGGCTGTTGCAGCCTTTAAATGTTTCCGCTTTAATAACTGTCACACCCTCGGGGATAGTGATGGCGGATAGAGCATGGCAGTTTCGGAATGCGCAGGCACCTATATTATGTACGGTGTCAGGTATCTCAACGGTCTGCAGTAAATAGTGATCTCTAAAAGCATTATCGTTAATGCTGGTGATACCGTAGGGAATGGATGCGGAGACGATATCGCTTTTGGCATCGATGACTGCATCTCTTTCAGCGCTGAACAGCAGTACATCAACTATGCGCTTTTGGACATTCATAGCGCCGGCACCCCAAGGCCGTCCTGAAGCAGAGCCCTGATAAGTTATGTTGCGGACTTTGTTAAAGGCTAATTCCCCGATAATAGTGACTTGGGAAGGAATATCTAAAAATATCAGATTAGCGCAGTTATTAAAGGCGCGGGTATCAATTTTAAATACAGTGGCGGGAATATTGATCGTGGAAAGGCTTTCGCAGTTGCTGAAGGCGTATGGGCCGATTAGGCTTAGGCCTTCGGATAGTTTTACGAACATGAGATGTTTGCAGTTCTGAAATGCGTATCTATGGATTTCTTTTACGCTGGCGGGCAGAGTTATTGTTCTCAGCTGTTTACAGTTCTCAAACATATTGTGCTCGATGATGGCCAGACTTTCAGGAATATTAATGGACTGCAGAGCTTCACAGCTATGGAACGCATAAGGCCCTATCGAGGTGACGTTGTTGGGCAAAGTAACGGAAACGAGATGGTGGCAGCTGTCGAAGGCTTGAGATTCGATAGTGGTTACGCTGGCGGGCAGTTTCAGCACACCTGCATTGGAACCGAAAAAAGCCTGAGTGCCAATAGTCGTTATCCCTTCTCGGAGAACCACATTCGCCAAAGCCGAGTTAACTTTGATTACAGTTTTCAAGTCGTCACTGTAGGTAATTCCATCGATCAGCTTGCTCATACAACCTCAACTGCATTTTGTTTAACATAAGCGCCGGAGCTACCCTTGAGAAAACCAGTGCTTCCTGAAAGCAGCTCCGGCGCTTATGAAGTTACCGGATAATATTTTATCTGATATTGACAATGCGCGGCGAGAAAGCCGCCATGAAACGCTGAATTAATTCTTCTCTGTCTTCGCGTCCATGCAGGTAGGCCTGCAGGATGGGCTTTAACTTGCTGTTCCATACCATTTTGCGCACTTCATCTACAGACATGTCATTATCGTAAGGCAAATTCATCAGATAAGCGTGGCCAAAACAGCAGTCATCGCCTAAAATAGGCTCTGAAGCGATAGCGTCGTTCAGCAGGCTTAAGTCTTCGGCCAGCTTGGCCCACTGCGGATTGCGGGCTTCCAGCTCGTTTTTCAGAACTTCATAGTCGGGCTTCAGTTCTTCCCAGTCAAAGCGGCGGCGGGATTCGATATCGATATTGCCGTTATCGCTTTTAGAAATGCACATGGTACCGATTACGAAGACGTTGTTGGGGATAAAGAAGCTGTAATCGTAGTTATTGACCTTAACCATGCCGGTTTCGGCATCGTTGAAATGAGAGTATTTGGTTCTGATTTGCCCTTTTTTGGCTCCGCGGTATTCCAGGCAGTAAATAAGTTCGCCGAAAACGCAGGCTAAATCGGTGCGGTTGATCTCATCGGTAATAAACAGGAAAGGCGGCACCACATCGGCCACTTTTAAGGTTTTATCTTCTAAGGCAAAGATATATCTCCAGTGCTCTCTGTACTGAAATTCTGTATCGGTGACAGCTTCCAGATCGGCGATGGTCAAAGTATCCCATTCTAAGTCTTTGTTAAGGTTATAAATATCGGTTTCCCATTTGCCCGCTTTAATGCAGAAATCCTTAAATTTGCCGTTTTGCAGTTTATTATGAGTGTGTCCATTTTGATCTAATTCTGGATATAGGCCTTCAATAAAATCTTCATAGCTGTAAGAGGGGTGAAACTGCACCAGTTCGCTGTTGCTTTCGAAAGTGTATTTTGAGTTGGCGCCGTATGTCTCTTTCCAGGCGTTAAACTGTTCTCTGGCATCTCTGATAGCGGTATAGGTCTTGCCAGTGCCGGGCGCACCGTATTTAATAAGCTGTTTTTTGATACTCATGGTTACCTCAATAAAGCCGCATTACCAGGGCTCTGAACGCACAGACTGTATCAATCCAGTTATGTTCCAAGAACCCTTCAGATAAATATACTCTACAACGTTCTGTTCTGCTGAAAATACTCCTTCGTGACAGTTCTGCGCTGGGCAGGGCAGCAATATCGTTTAGCGGCATTTTACCTTGAAGACATGCCATCCATCTTCAGTCGCTTCGCGGGAACCGTCTTCCAGCAGCTGGGCCATAACTGAGCTAAAGAACTCGCAGTTAGCCTTCATTTGCCAGCTGAAGCTCTGCGCGGATGAATCTTCCGGAATGGTTAGGAAGAATATAAAGAACGGTATATTCTTACCCTGCTGCTGTATCATTCCTTTGTATATGAGACAATCGTTTGGAAGAATATTGTCTGGAGCATATTGGGAAGCATATCTATGGTCACTGCCAGTATATTCTTCTTTAGCATTTGGGCAATTATTTAGCCGTTCCGTTTTGAGTGGATATATAAAGCCGCAGCCTTTAATACCGTGTTCTATTTCATTGCCCCACTGACCGATATAGGTGTGCAGCTGGAAAAGGTCTTCACGGCTGATTCCATAATCGAAGCTGAAACACTTATACTTAACATCGAATATGAACAAACCGCCGTCAGTGTGAGAAAAAACCAAGTCGGGAATTAACTTGCGCTTGCCATTTTCCGTAACGGCGCTGCTTTTGCTTCCGGAAACGATATTTTTGTGCTCGGACTTACTGCGTAAAGTGATATTGGGGATGCTGCGGATGATGCGCTTGCGGATAAAATACTCGAAGAGCATGGAAACGTCAAAGAGAAAACCGTTCCATTCGCTGTCCTTGCTGAACTCTAGGCTTTGTCCGCGCAGAATTTGCTTAGAGATATCGATAACTACATTGTAATCGCTGTAATAGGGATTGCGGAAGTGTTTAGTCTGTAAAAGTTCGCAGCGCGTTCGGTTTACGCCGTTAGTCACATTCAGCAGGGACTGATAGATACTGTGCAGAGAATCGGTTAAGCTGGTTTTGCCATTGCGTATTTGGCGATAAGTTTCAGCGAACAGAGAGGCTGCCGGATTGTCGTAGCTGTGCTCTCGATAGGTGCACAGGTACTCGCCTAACTCGTGGTGCAGAGCGTAATCCACTGGATCGATACTGCCGTGCACTTTGGTTAATGGTTCACGCCTGCTGACGTATTCCTTAGGCAGGCCTAGGCGATAAGCGGCTTTCAGCTTGGTTGCCCAATAGTAGTGGAGCAGCCAAGCGTAGCCGCTGCTATTTTTGTCGGCACTGCCACTGTTGGGCAGTTCGTGGAATCCGTCAGCTGCGGCGATGATATATTTAAGGAAGCTGTCGCCGAAACGTGAGCTGATTTTGAGGGTAAGTCGTTTTATTCTACTTTTTTTTTGAGAAATTTGCCGGGTAACGCAGCCGATTAAATTGCCGGTGGTAATTTTATAGTTCTGGGAATCTTTCCCAGAGACGGTTAGCAGATAATCGGCGGTGTTTTCGTATTCTTTTTCCCCAATCAGCTGAAAAGTGTTCTTTATATCACCTTTTTTTCAGCGTGGAGAACGGCATCTGCTCGGCTGGCAGTTTCCAAAAGAAAATAGTAAATATCGTCTAAGCTGTCTTTGGATGTGGTGAGGCAAATGGGTGGTCTTTTGGAAATAAGGTCGGTGAAATCAGTGTTGGCATGATTAAGCTCAATTTGATATGAATGATTATCTGTTATGGTGAGAGCTTCAGCATTACCCTCTAGAATATCTTGCATATTTACAGAATTTGCCATGCTGTGAGCGCTATCTGAGCCTGTCATGCTGCATCTCCCTAATAATGTTGATATTGTAGCAGATAACACGTAACGACCATCTTCTGGCAGTGTCTCTGCTATTGACTGGAAACACTGCCAGGCGATTAAATCAAACTAATTCTCCTATTTTGCTATGGTTGTAAAAAACGCTTCCTTGCATTTCGTTTTGATGTCTTCTCCTTGCTCGCCAGTGCCGCGCAGATATTCCTCTAGCAGCGGCTGAATGGAGTTGTCCCAAATTACTTGTCTAACTTTTTTCCAGTTCCAGTTCTCATCGAACTTTTCAAGCTGCATCAGATAGGCATGGCCTATACAATAATCTTTGCCCAGCAAATCCTGTTTAGCTATCATGTTATTGAGGCTTTCCCACCATTCAGCTAGTTCCGGCCACCTTTTCAGTTCATTGTCTAAATAATTTTTAAGAACTTCCTTGCTAGGATTAACTCTTTCCCAGCGGAAACGACGGCGCAGGGCAAAGTCGAAGCTCTCCACGCTGCGGTCGATGTTGTTCATGGTGCCGATTATATAAACGTTATGGGGAATGAAGAAACGATACTCGCCGTCGCTAACTTTGAGCATACCAGTTTCGTCATTACTGAGGCTGGCATATTGGGTTTCTGCTAAACCTTCCCAAGGACCGCGATATTCCAAGCAGTACATCAGCTCACCAAAAACTCGGGAGAGTTCAGCGCGGTTGATTTCATCGATGATGAAGAAGAAGGGCGGAATTGCCTCACAGACTATTGCCGATTTATCCTCAAGGGCGAAGATGTACTTCCAGTGCTCGCGTTCCCTAAACTCTTGATCGGCTTGCTCTTCTAGCTCAGCAATGGTTAAATTATCCCATGAACAATCTTTTTTGTGTTGTTTATACAGTTCATAAACATCTTTTTCCCACATCCCAGCCTGACAGCAGAATTTTTTAAATGTGCCATTTTGCAAAGCTAGGACTGCCTGACCGTTTGGGTTCAGCTGTGGGCGCAAACCTTCGATAAAGTCTTCATAACTGTATGAGGGATGAAACTGTACTAATTTGTGCTGTTTAGCAAAGCTGCAGTCTGTTTGGGAACCATATTGAATTTTCCAGTTGTCAAAGGCGAACTCGGCTTCGCGTTTGGCTGTATAAGTTTTGCCGGTACCGGGAGCTCCGTATTAAACAACAGTATTGTTATTGATAAAACTGTAATTATAAGTATATAAATACCATAAAAACATGCTTAAGTAATATGGGTCGTAAACAACTCGCCGCAGCTGTTCATCGCGCGTATCTTTCAATATCCAACGCTCATATAAGAATTCACGATTATCATAATCGGTATCTTTAGATAAGTTTAATTGAAGTAAATGAGGCTGATAATTTTCATATTGAAATTTATTATCAGTGTTTATTCCTGCGGAGATTATTTGCTTTAACCTGTCAAGAATAAACTCATTGCGAATAAACCAGTCTATAGTATTATTATTTACGAGGTTATCATTTAAATCAGTATAATTAGGATATGTATCGGATATCCACTTAGAATATGCTGCCATTCCGAAATCTGCTGGGCACTTACTCTGTAACCAATTAAAAACTTGGTTGAATTTCTTGCTGTCACATAACACTGAGACATTGGTGGTACAGGCCGCTGCTACTCTATTAATGCGCAGCCAATTGATATTCTTCCCTTTCAGGTTAAACTTACACCAATTTTCTGCAAAGTCTTTAAAATTAGCAATGTTTGGCTCGGTTATCAGTGAATAAAGAGAATCAATAAACTCCTGCTTGCTAATCAGATGTTTATAATTATCAGCCGATAACAGCGACTGTCCTGCACCGGCAATGCCTGCAGGATCTCCTATCAAAAGCTCTAAGATATTATTTTGGTCTTTTACCGCAGTATCATAATGATCAATCAATTCTTGAGCATGATCATTTAATATTTTTTTTTGTTTGGTTTTGTCAAGTAAATGACGATATGACTCAAGCAATAAGGAAATATTAGCATAACGGTCATGCCAAGCTATATTAGGCACTTGATCGACAAAGAAATGCTTGTACAAAGCCAATAAATTCATTACTGTCCTCCGCCTCTGGCTGCAAGGGCTCAGATATTCAAAATATTAACACCAGAACGCTCTCATGTGATTTATAAACATTAGAGAGCACGCTGCTTTATTAATAGTTTACTTCGCTGCTGTCAATGATTATCCTTTTAATGTTTTTATTTTTAACCATAAAATATGTTTAGTTTTAACTTTGTCGCTTATTATCACGCTATTTCGAGATAGCACAATAACCGGCATTACTCTCAAATGATCATTGCGGTTTGCCAGCGGTTATCTAGGTCTAACGAGCAAAAGCAAATCAGCAGCTGTCATCATTCCTGAGATTTTAGATAATCGGCTATCTGTTCTTCTAAATTGCGAATATGGTGTTCGCGCATAAAATCCAAAAATATTGTTATATTTTCTTTCTCTCGCGCTTCAGACAGGCTGGCGATGTATGCCGCTTTGCATTCTTTTTTCACAATAGAAGGAAGCAGCCCAAATTCATACTGAATCATATTCATAACCAGCCGCGACATGCGCCCGCTGCCGTCTGCCCAAGGATGAATTAAAACATCAAGAAGCCGATCTACGCTTTCTCTTCTGCCTCCTAGCTTTTCTTTCTAGCCTTTAGCAAGAACCTTATCGGCCGAAGCGCTAATAACCTGCTTTATGGGGCAAGTTTATTCGTGGGCATCATCCTTAATCAGCATAACATTATGCTGCAAATACAAGTATGCCAAATGAGTTCTGCATTTAGCGGTTCTCTAGCTTATATTCTGATACTGTGTCTGCCGCTAAGCTTAGTGAAGAGGGCCTAAATAAACGTTCCCCACTATACTGCTGAATATCTGCTAAAGTTATTTGGCGATCTAAGCTGAAAATCTCTCTCAGTTCCTTATGGGAATAGCAGCGAATTGCGTTTTGATGGTTTTCAATCATTTTGATGAAAGCTGCCACTGTTACGCAGGAACCGTGCACGCCGCTGTCGCGTACCTCATTCTTTATCTGTCTGTCAATAGAATGACCGAAACCACCTGCAATATAAGCGAAAAATCCTAAGCTATACGGACTTTGGCTATAGTTTTCTATGCGCTCAATATAATTGTGGACCATGCGGTTATGATGATCGCCGCTTATGCTATACTTGCTATATGCTTTGTTGTCGATGATGGCCTGATACTGGCCGTTGTCGGAAATTAATAGTATGTCGGGGGCTGACTTGCTCCCGGTTTGGCCTAAATGTTGGGCATTGTATTTGAATACTTCGCGAAAAAGCTCGGCTGTAGCTAATTCAAATTTTATGCACTGTTCCTGGCCTTTAAATGCCATTTCAAAATACGAGGACATGAAAGCACCTATGGAACCGTGCGGATAAGCCTGGCGTAGGATTTCTTCCACCAAACTGCTGTCAGCTATGCCTGTTTCTTCCATTATTTCAGCAAGGAGTGCGGGTGTAACCGCAGTTATAGGTTTGGCCAGTGACAAGCGCAGATAAGCCATTTGGATCTTTTTCTTGGCAATCATACTAGCTGTAATATTTGCTGTTTTCTCAAGGTTGCGCGTATCTTTAATATGATTAGGATCAAGCCCATATTTTCTTTGAAAATACTCCTGGTCCTGAGGGCGATCGATAAACGGAGGGGCATTGGCTAGTATTTGGCTGACTTCATCTTGTTTATCGTCGAGAATAACCAGTTTCTTGTCCTCATTGCGAATAGCTAGCTGAGTGTATTCTATCCAGTTGACAATGGTGTTGGCTATGTCTAAAAGATGGGCAAATGGATGGCTAGGATTAATATTGCTTCTGTTGGGCTTATACAGCTCAAAGAAATCAGGAGGCAGACTGAGATCATGTAGTTCTCTAAAACGGATGATTTTAGCGACAATTGAGTTATATACATCATCTGTTTCACTTTCAGCCTGAACGATTACTACTTTAGCAATTTCTTCTTCGGTTAGATAGCGTTCCAGTCTGCTGTCGGACAATAGCCTCAATAGAAACCTGAAAGGACGAATTTTAAAACGAGAATGGACTTGAACGTTTGGGAGAACCGAAAATGACGAGGGAAACTGGTATTTTAATATTTGGTTTTTTAGAATGGTTACGGGAGAATCGCCATTGATGATCGCTTCCCCAGCTAGGGTGAGCTTGATGTTTTTCGTCTGCTTTTGAGTAAATATAAGCCCAAGAGAATGTAGCCAAGCTTTGTAAGTACGTCCTCCAGAGCCTGACTGATCTCGGCGGATACCGACTCGTTTCAGCCCGGCTTTTTCTAATGCTTCCTCATAAGCTATTTGAGTCCCACGCTGCCCAGTCCATTCTTGATTGAGCGATATGTCGGCAAACGCGGCCAAAACTTCAGGGATACTGTCTAGTTTGCGCTTAGGCCTGGTAACCCACCAATAATTCAGCATACATGCTTCCCCCTTGAACTTTTATGAAATACTTGGCTCCACAGATGGATAATCAATTTTGGCAAAAGTGTTTAATATAGCGCGAAATATAATCTCAGCTCCCTTGGGGGGGACGGCCATGCCGATCTGCTTTCTTACAGACGCATAGTTTCCCACAAATGTGAAATCATCAGGGAACGTCTGAAGGCGGGCGCGTTCTCTATTGGTAAGCTCTCGCTGCTCTTCCGACCAATGATACATAAATGTACCGCCTCCGCCGGCAGCGGTCACTGTGTAAGATGGCTTGGAAGGGTCTAATTTTCTATATATTTGGCTTATTTTAGTGCTGGTGTTAATGGCAAGTTCCGGCGGTAGATTCTCTGCCTGCCAAACATTCTGTCCCGGTTTTATATAGGACAAACGTAGCCTAATTTTTTCCTGCAGTTTGCGTATTTCATGGTTAGCTGCCTTTTTGGGAATGCTGGCAAGCGCTGTTCCTGCGGTTACATCGCAGTATTTGTATGGCTCAGGGGAAGGTACGCGAAACCTGATGCCTTGAAAAGCTAAATCATCGCGTATTCCTACAATTATAATCCTATGCCGCGTCTGAGGAACTCCATATTGCTCAAACCTATACATATGCGTAACCAAGGAATAGCCTGCTGCTTCCATGTCCGCAAGTATTCTTTTGAAATGATCGCCTGCTCCAGCAGATTTTAGCCCAGAAACGTTTTCAGCTAAGAACCATTTTGGCTTATGTATATGCAAAACTTTTATTCCGTAAATGTAAAGCTGCCCAAAATTCGCATTGTCCAGCCCCTTGTGCTCACCGACGTTTGAAAAGCTGTTGCAGGGAAAGCCATAAGCGAAAGCGTCAATACTAGCTAACTTGCTGATATCCAGCATTCTAACATCTTGACAATAAACGGTATCGGAATGGCCGCCACATATATTCTTGGTATATGTAGCGCATGTATCAGCGTCATAATCAGAGGCCCAGGCGTGAGTAATTGACAAGCTATTGTCATCGCTGTGAGCGGCACGGGCTCCGCAGGCTATTCCTCCCGGGCCACAAAATAGCTCTCCCAGCCGAAATGCACCACTTGCCATTTTAAGTTCTCCCGCATCGCACATACCAAGATGCGTACAGAGGCTGACTGTGGCAATTTAGCCCACGCCCTAAAATGCAGGCTAATTTTTACATGTTTCAGAACAATGAATATTAATAGAGAACATTAATAAGTATTAGCCTTGCAAAGCTAATGTTTAAAATATGATTTGTAAATCTCGTAAGGCGGTAATGTTATGAAGATTGCTTATATACGTGTATCAACGATAGAACAAAACGAAGCTAGACAGTATGAAGCTTTAAAATCTTGCGGAATTGAGAAGTTTTACTCAGAGAAAATATCTGGCAAGAACACAGATCGCCCTAAATTCAAGGAGATGATGGAAGCTGTGCGCGAAGGAGATACTATTTATGTCGAAGATTTTTCTCGTCTGGCAAGAAGCACAGAAGACTTGCTTCGGATCGTCCGGGAGCTTAACGACAAAGGCATTGGCTTAGTTTCTATGAAAGAGAATCTGGATACGAAGACCCCTACTGGTGAGCTGATGCTCACAGTAATTGCCGCTATTAATCAGTTTGAGCGAAAGAATATGTTAGAACGGCAAAAAGAAGGCATTGCTATTGCCAAAGAAAAAGGCATATACAAGGGACGTAAAGCAATTCCTTTGCCCGAAGATTTTGGATTTTATTATGAAAAGTGGATGCGCCAAGAAATGAGTAAGGCGGAGATAGCTAGAACCATCGGGGTTTCTAGGCCAACTTGCGATAAGTTTTTCACCGAGTACGGCAACCAAAGAAGGATAAATCTTTGCTGAGCGAATTTCTGAAACGTTTATAGTGCAGAGTAAGCGTGCCTTTATTTTACAGATGGCACAATGTGCCCTCAAGACACCTTATCATAAGCTCCAGCAAGGGCCTGACCGTGCCTGGCTGGCACGCCCGCTGAAGTAGCCGATTTTTAGATGTTTCGTTCAGAAAATCTGGCAGCGCTAGTTCAATGTGGTAACAGGTTTCAGTGCCTAAAACGCACATCTTTTCCTTGCTCCTAAATTCGCCTAGCCCAGCAGGTAGCACCGCTTCTAAATCGTCGGCATTTTTCACCCTTTCCCGGTCAAATCCCAGCAGGCAAATTAACTCTTTGGTCTTCCCTGCACCATTGTGCTCGGCAAGGCGCACTCCATCTAGGCACGATTCCGATAGAGCATCGGCTTCCCAGCGTATACCCGCAAGATGATAATTCATTCCCATAATCAGCCTGCGCACTAAACTGAGAGCATCGTTTCCGTCCCGTAAATTGATAAGCTTAGCTGTGCCTGTGAGCAGGAAGGCGCAGGGGCGGGCGCGTTCAATCAGGTTGAGAATATCTCGGCTGTTCAGCGGGGGGCGTTTGTAACGGCGCAGCTGTGAAGGAGTCAAGTCCGTAAGATGGGCCAGAATTATATCTATACTCTGCTGCGACAGGCAAGACCGTAAAGCATCTAAGCGCAAATCCGCCAAAGGCTCAGAACCGAACTGGTGCGCATACGCTTTACGGGCCTGGCAGCCGGCTTCCGCAGCTAATACGCTAACGCAGGCGGCCTGCTGCTCCAAAGCCAGGCGCAGCTCGCCTATTCCGGCATTGAGTTCCGCCAAACGATAAGGAGGCTGCGGCAGCCGGCAGACAGCGCTGACTATCGTATCCGCGACAGCAGTGGCGTTATTTTTAATATCGTGCTCCCAAAAACGCAGAATCTTCCAGCCCTGCGCTCCCAGCGAATAGGTTACCGCTTTGTCGCGCACCATGTTGCGCTCTATTTTGGGAATCCAATAGCCGCGGTTGGATTTAATGCGTTCCCGCTTGTGTTCCCAGTCATAACCGTGCCAAAAATCGCCGTCGCAAAAAACGGCTGCCCGCCGCGCCCGGAAGACGAGATCAGGACAGCCGGGAATATCCTTAGCATGGCGTTCGAACGAGAAAATCCCCCGCTTATACAGCTCAGTGCACAGCTTATTTTCCTGGCGCGTGTTGGTGCTGCGAATACGGCTCATATTGTAGCTGATCTGCTCGGGAGTCCTAACCATAGCCGATAAATTAGACCATCAACTTAACGAATTACCATACTAAAATGCCATACATTAATTTTATTCTAAGGAAACACTGACTAATTCCGTGTTTCCTTACTAAGCCTCTTTAATCCTCTTGACGGCATTCAGCAAGATATTAGCGCCAGCAATGCTAAAGCAGCGTAATGCTATTAATCGGCACTTCTCTAAATAATTCTGCGGTTTATTATCCGTCTATCCAAATGGCGTCTTCCGGTGAACTATTGAGCAGCCGCTCCAGATTGGCGGTTTCCTGTGGTGTTTCCGTTTTTTCTGCGCGCTTATCAGCGTTATTTTCCGCTACTGGAGTATTGTCTTTCACAGATTGTACGCCGCTCGTGGTATCAGCGGCCGACTTTGTTTCTCCAGCCTGAGCGGAGTCCGCGGCGCCAGCCTTATCCTTGCCCTCCGCCGCTTTAGCATCAGGCATCTGTCCCTTCATCTCCGCTCGGGCTTCTTTGGCGTACTTATGCAGCTTGATGGCGTTATTGATGGCATTGAACCCCGAACGGGCCGCCGTAAATACCGTACAGGCTGTGGCTACAATGCCGCCGCCCATGGCCATGGACACGCCCGCTGCCACGCCCACGCCTAGATTGAGCGCTCCGCCGATGATGTCCTTCTTATTCTTGGTATTAATGCCTTTGGCCAGCTGGATAGCGCCTACCGTCGTATTGAGAGCTGCAGTCGCCACTTTTAAGCCGGGCATGATGCCAGAACGAAATGCTCCCACCGGCCCAGGCGCGTTGGCTATGCCATAAGAAGCGACCGTTCCTGCCGCCAATGCCCCTTTGAAACCCACGTTCATCTTGCGGGCACCGCGGGCCATCTTGAGCTTGTCGCCTTTCTTAGCGCCTTTGACTAAATTTTGCGTACCCTTAACCCCGTCCAGTACGGCGGCAATGCCCAAACCGCCAGCGCCAACCACAGCTCCGGCTGCTGCCTGTACGCCTACCAAATGCGCCGCCTGCTTAAAAACTTCGGCTTTTTCTTTCACGGTGGACATAGAAGCCGCGCTTTTAACGACATCGATAACTTCGCCTAGATTATTGCCGGCGCCAGCTACCAAAGCCCCGCCTAAAGTAGCCACCGCTACTCCAGCTATTCCGGCGGCGATAGCCACGCCCTTGGGGTGCTGCACCGCAAACTTAACCAGTGTCTGGTCGGGCTTTTTGCCTTCCTTAATATCTTTGGGTATGTCGCGCAGGCGCATTTTTTTAAACTCCTGCGGAGCCTGCACCGAGCTTTCATCCCCTGCTGCTGGACTATCCGCGCCTATCTCTACAGAATCTCCCGCTGCCTGCGGAACTTCTTCGCCGGTTTGCGGGCGCTCAGCCGTTACGGTCTGCAGGCTTAAACTGTTTAGCGGATTGTTGCAGTTGATGCTATTCATACGTCCACCCAAAAAATAAAAATCCTAGGCTATCATATAAATTATACCGCAAGCCGAGAAAATATTCAGCATTTTAAAAGCAGTTTACAGGATAATTGCAAATAATTAACATTAATTTCGCAAATACTAACGGTGGCACAAAGCTAAGCCAACTTATTTAACGCTGGCAGCTGGAAAAACAAAATAGTGCGCTCAAACTGCGAGGCCAGGGATAAGCTAAAAACCGAAAAAACTGGATATACCGCTACAGAAACTAGATACGCAGCTTTTGATGCCGCTAGCTACTGAACTAAAAGCCGATTTTATGCCGTTCCCCAAAGTCCGCACAACTTTGAGCGCTCCGTCCTGTAGTTTCTGGGCACCTTTAACTACAGATGCGCCCAAGGAGGAACCCGCCATATAAGCGACCGTTCCGCCGATAAAGCTGCCCACCGCCGTACCGGCTGGGCCGAACACCGTTCCCAGCGCAGCTCCGATTTTCGCCCCCTCAGCCGCCCCTATGGCTGCTCCTTCCGCGCTGCAGGCCAATCCGGCCAAAGCGGAGACCGAGGTCTGTTCCATTTTATCAAGGCCTTCTTTAACGCTGAGTTCGCCTGTAGCTATCTGCCCCATAACTTTGGCATTTTCAATGCCAACATAGGCGATATTGGCTAGGGCTGAGGCTGGAGTATCTTTAGGAATGCAGGTGATTATCTTCTTGTCCACACCTACCTTGATCGCCGCGGCCGCCGCGGATTTAACCCCGGCATCAGCTCCGCGTTTCAGAGCCGTTTCTATAACGCTTCTGCCCTCGATTTCTTCGCCTTTCCAAAGTCTTTGCGCGATATCGAAGCCCACGCCGCTAACCGCGCTCTGCACTGCGGCCTGTATGGCCTGTTTTCCTATGCTTATGGCTAAGTCTTTAGTGTGATATTCGCTCCAGTCCAGCTCATTCCAGCTGCCGCTCTGCGCTTCACTGTTCCAGCTGCCCAAATGGGAATTAGGGCTGACTACTCCCGCTTGGGCAACTATGTTTTGGTAAAGCGCCGCGTTGGCATTAGTTATGGCAGTGTTGAGGTTATGCAGAAACTGCGCCGTTTCTTGCGACGGCAGGGACAAAGCAGCATTTTTTGCTTCGGACGCGAACCAGCTCTCTTTGCTGCGCCCCGCTTCTATAGCAGCTGTCAGGGACTGTTTTTTATCTGACGTGGTCCGCAGAGCGAGCGTTATGTCTTCTGCAATGCCCTCGATTTCAGCCTGGCTTTTTTCGGGCAAGTGCTCGCGTAGTTTGGCACATAGCCACTTCTCTGCGGGATGCCCGCTGCTACGGATATACGCCTGCATAAAATCGCTGAGAACGGGCTGAAATTGCCTGCACTCAGACACGCTGTCAGCCAGCCCCTCTGCGCTCAGCCAAAGCTCTTCGGCATCTTTATTGTTCCCGTCAGGTCCCTTCTCGTCAGCATTTTCCTCTATTTTAAGCGGAATATCTGGGATGCGTTGGTCTTTAGCTTGGCCTGTTATTGTAATATCCTGCTTATTTTTTGGGGGATTCGGATGCTTCATCTTACTGCTCGCTTCTGCTGGCGGGTTTGATATCGATCTTGGCGATGGTATCCTTTATCTGTTTGATTTTTTCTTTCAGCGTATCGGAGATGGATTTCGTATCATTAATCGCTTTCTGCAAGTCTGATGTAGTAATCGTTTCTCTGCCCTCTAAAAATGAGGCTTCTATGGTATCCTTGACGATAGCCTCAATATCCGCTCCGTTGAATCCCTGGGTTTGTTTGATCAGGGCGATGGTATCTATCGCTCTGTTCCATTTGCGGCGCTTCTTTAAGTGAATCTCCAGAATTTTTCTTCTTTCTTCACCATTGGGAAGATCGACAAAGAAAAGCTCGTCAAAGCGCCCCTTGCGCAGAAATTCCGGGGGAAGTTTAGATATATCGTTCGCTGTGGCTACAATAAAGACGGTATTGTCTTTTTCCTGCATCCAGGTCAGGAACTGGCCGAACAGCCTAGCGGTTACTTCGTGACTGCTGGAATCGCCCACACCGGCAAAGGCCTTTTCGATCTCGTCAATCCACAGCACGCAGGGGCTGATAGCTTCCGATAGCTTTAAGGCTTTGCGCATGTTGTTTTCGGATTCGCCTACATATTTGCCCAGCAGCCGCCCCACATCCAAACGCACGAGCGGAATCTCAAAAAGGCTGGCTGTGGCCTTAGCGGTAAGGCTTTTGCCGCAGCCCGGCATACCGATGATCATGATCCCTTTGGGTATATCTACCCCGAATTTGATGGCTTTATCGAGACTGGCGAAAACTTTGGCCTTGCGCTCCAGCCAGTCTTTGAGATTTTCCAATCCACCTATATCGTGAATGGTTTCCGTGAAATTCACGATTTCCAGCATCCCCGATTTCCTGATGAACTGTTCCTTTTCTTTTAGGATCAGCAGCTTGTCCTCTTTGTCTATGCAGCCACCGTCCTGATAGGCCAGATTGAGAATCTGCTTAATTTGAAATTCATTCAAACCCTTGAAGGAAAGGGCAATATCGTTGATAACCTCCTGCTCTGCCGTAATCTCGAGATCGCGCATGAAATTGTCGATAATCTCCAGTATTTCCGCTAACGACGGCAGAGGAATGTCAAAAACGGTAATGTAGTTTTCCAGTTCCTGGGGGATCACTGTCGTTTCTGATATAATAAAGACGGAGGCGTGATAGCTGTCGCGGTACAGATTATTCTCGGCTATTCTCTTGAGCAGGGCTATTATCTTAGGATCGTTTAATTCGCCGTGAACGTCTTTTAGCACCAGAAATGTTTCCGCTTCAAAGCCGTCGTCAAGGCTTAAGCGCAGAAATTCCTCTAAGGTACAGCCTTTCATCGGGCTTTTAGTGCGAAAATCTACCATACCCAAGGCGTTATTGTATTCGATGATTTTACAGCCTTGACCGACTTTCGCAATCGCCGCGTCTGCCATCTGAAAATCAAAATGACTTATATAAATAATCGGGTGCAGCGCATCGACATAAGAGGCCAGCTTATCGATAAAATTCTGCTTCACGGTTATACCTCCAAATATAGGAGCTCGTGGCTGGAATTATTGCTCTTATAATCTATGCCGTCGAGAATGGGAAAATATCCATAAACATCATCGTAGCCCAGTTCTTCCCCGCGTTTGCCCGCCGAACGCACAAAATCCCCTTGCTCCATACGGATTATCATAAACCGCTTGTTTTCAGGCTGCAGGTCTTTCCAATACCCGTCGGTAACGCCCGCAAACTTTTGCAGATTATGGCCAAGTATGGTCTTGGCCCTGGAGATTAACGTGAGCATATATTCATCGGTCTTCTTACTCATCTCTATACACTCATTGGCTATATAGCCATTGTTGCTTCTTTGTAAGATGTCGAGACACTGACGTAGATTTTGCCAGTTAGTGTCCATTATTTGCTGATAAGTTACATTGCTATTGTTTACTTTACTGATAATTTTGTTCACAAGATCATTTTTATCTATGGAACACGATTCAATGTCAATATCTAAATAGCTATTATATCTTCCAGTGCTAAACTCGTTTTTGGCACTGCTGTATGTGCTCAACGTGTCTGTCAGTCTTTGAGCCAGTTGTTCATAGTGATATAAACTTATTCGATAATCCGGCTCATCGTATTTCCTTTCGCCGCTGGTTAGCTTGGGCTTATACATCAGCCTCGTCTCTTGATGGGTCAGCATTATAAACAAGGCTATTGGGGCTTGATTCATGAGTTTATAAAAGAGATTTCTGCTGTCAATTTTAAGGAGCCATAAATAATTGTCTATTATCTCAGTCACAGATGTTCTGATTGTGGCTATATCGCTGGGATTATTCACGATATTATCTACAAGATGCTTGTAGCCGCTGTAATATTCGCTGATCATGGTATTGGTCTGCAGGTGGTGTTCGCAGTAAGTCCGCAGCGTTTGCTCGCGGTCTTTCTGGAACTGCATCATATATATGCTTTCCCGAATGCGCGCTTCGTCCGTTTCTATAGCAAATATTTTAATCAGGTTCTGAACGATAGCTAGGGGATCGCTGTCCTGGATGTTTTCGACAGCTTCCAAATAATCATGGTATCCTCTAACATTAAGCCATCTGTGCAAGAGCTTACTGTTATAATACGCGAGCACGTCTTCGATGACGAAATTATTTTGTAGGTCCTCGACAGTTCTGACGGGCTTGCCGTCGCAGATTAGATTAAATTTAATCGTTTTGGCCATGTGTTTTTATAGCAGCCTCCCCGGGTGAAAATGAATTGCCGCTATTGTAACACGAATGTGTTTTTTTTTTTGCTAATATGTTAAAAATAGAATTAGATACTTTAAAAACTAGACTGCCGGGGATAGTCCATGCCGATCGCCCATGCAGATAACTGTTGTAATCTTCGGTGCAGCTGTCCGCTGAAAAGCGCTGTTGCAATATTGCGATAAAAAAAAGACCGGCTCTAGATACCTGCGCTCAGCGCTATTCACAGCAGCACCGGCTGCGCTTTTCAGCGTGCCCTGTGCCCACCCTCAACGAATTTAATTGCTGTTCGTATCTATACCGATCTCGGTGCCTGTACCTCTAGATGCGCTTTTCTTTGTTTAAGGGACAAAACATTAAATTGCTGTTGGCATCTCAGCTACAGACATTAGAATAATACCATAATGTTAATAGAAAATACAAGTTTTTTTGAAAAAAACTGCCCTGCTTGACAATCAACCGGATGCAAACAGGGCAGTTAGGGAAAGATTATTGCGCAGCCATTACATTAAGCGTGGGTTAAGCGTGGGCTGATTCTTCTGGCAGCGTGATGCACTGATAACGCTCTGCTCCGACAATTTCCAGCATAAGATCCATAGGCGTTTTGTCGGCTATATCAAAAATCTGCCCGAACAGGCGTGGAGTATAGCCGGACACCAAAGCTGCTCCCTGTTCATTGCGGCCTACGGGAACCTGCTTATTGCGGGCCGCGACGTTCCAGAACACAACGGAGGGCAGCTTATAGCCGTGACGGGCGTAGGTGGCCTTAGCCAGCTCAAAATTGGTGACGTCGGCATTTTTGGTGCAGTCATCAAATTCCATATCGCTTATAATAAAGATGGTCTGAGGCAGCTCTTCCTGAGAAGCCTTTTCAGCTAAAGCGGCTTTAAGTATTACATCAAAAACTGCCTTAACATTGGTATTTTGCCCCCAAGACGCTAAAGTGCAGCGGCGGGCTTTTTCCATAATATCTTCACCATTTATTTTGATGAGGCTGGGCTCAGCTGAAAAAGTCAAAAAAGCGTTATGAAAACAGCCAGTATTGTGCTCAGCAAAATAAAGGCCTAAGCTTACGGCCACATCGATAGGGCGCATGGACGATTGGCCATCGCAGGAACAGGTCATAGAACCCGATGTGTCTACCACGGCGATATTGTTGCCGGAATTGGTAAAGTCAGGCAGCTGTTTCCACATGGTATCTAAGGCGGTGCGTTCCGCCTCGATCTGGGCCTGCTCTTTATTGCCCCACAGCAGCTGCAGAGCCCTGCATACTATATCGCAGGGCAGCAGCGTGCCGGTGTTCATCTTAGCTTCCCCACTATTAACGGCCTGCAGATAGGAGGAATACCGCTCTCCGTCCTTGCGCTGGAAAAGCCTGCTATAGCGCTTCAAAGCCTGGCTGGGCAGTTTGGAAAAGTCGAAAGTGTACTGGGATTTGCAGATATACGTTTCCACGATGTCGATAGCCCGGCGCAGTTTGCTCAGCGTCTTGCGGTAATCGCTGATCTTCCAGCCCAATTCTTTAGCTATTTTGTTGGCGTAATGCACGCTCTTTTTGCTGGAAGTGTTGGAAGAAGGCAGCCACTTGCCCAGCAGCGAGATAGGCTTATTATCTTCCAGCCCCTTAATATCCGCTTCCAGCTGCTCCTTGATTAGGGCCATAACCTCGGGGCGCAGCTCGGTATCCAGCAGTTCCAGCACATCGTCAAAACGGCCGAAAAAGGGTATATATTGCAGATTGGCCCGCAGGGCTTGAGGATAGTGTTTTGCCAGCCACTGCAGGATGATTCTGAAGGTGCGGCGCTCGCCCAAGCCGCCGCGCACATCGCGGGCGAAGAAAAGGATGCGCAAAGCCAGCAATTTATCCTCGTTAAAGGCTGCGGCAAAGTTATCCGCTATATATGCGGGTGTTTGGCTGCGCCAAGCGCCTATTGCGGCGAATAGGTCTAAACATTTGGAGCCGCTGCTGGATAAGGTCAGAGCGCCATTTTCGGTCAAAGTGGTCACGGAATCTTCTTTATTGAGCATTTGATCTAATTGGTTCAGCATAGTTTTTAACACCTCATCATCTTATCCAGTGGGATATTTTCCAAAATATAGTTAAAACTACAAATAAATTCCAACTTTTCCTAATTCTGCCTAATTCTGCTGTCTGGTAACTTCTCCCTCTGCCAATGTCATTTAGTTAAGGCTCGATGACATTGGAAATGTTAACTCATATAAAGTTATCGCCACGTTTATGTTCGGGTACAAGTTAGCCTATAATATAAGCTACACCTCGATTCCCCAACAGTCTTGGGCACCCCCTCTGTCGCAGCCGCGACATCTCCCCCTCCCATCCTTTATAATGTCATCATTCTAAGGATTTGCATAATTGCGCCGTTCAGCTTCCCGCCGGTTTCACCTGCGCACAAGCAAGCGTATAACCCACGCTTGACAGTTTAGCGGAAGCGCCAGCTGTGGTAAAACAGGGTAATACTATTATCCAGAGCTGGCTAAAGATATGATAATCTGAGCTGGCCGTCTAGATACATCTTGGTGCGGGACTGACGTTCCGCGGGATAAGATTGAGATGCTCCAAGTGCAATCATTATGCGCGCATTGGCATCATTTGTTAGTAACAAATAATTATATTACAGCTAGGGCAGCTTTGTCACTACAGCTATAATATATTGGTAATTGGTCGCTCGTTTGCTGTGCGTATCTCAGCCATTTTAGTACCTGCGGTTTCCAGATGCTTAAGACTCGCGCTGTAAAAACTTGCAGTTCGCATCTGAACCGTTGGTATCAGCAATATATCACATATAAATGACAAAATCAATAGTTTTGTAAAAATAATTAATTATTAGCGCGTTAAAATATCAACATTAAATATATAAAATTATCAGTATAATTTTGCTCCAATAAATCCGTACAGAACGTTGCAACTCATATCGTTTGGTTAGCTTTCGGACGGCGGCTTTCTATATTCTTGCTGATCGCTATGAAATGGCATTCCAATAACATGCAAATAAGTATGTAAAGGGCTATACGGTTTCTGTCGGGAAACAACAGATTTGAGCCAAAAGACATCAGTTGCGGCCCAAGCTCAGACGAAAGGCTAGCCGGAGTGGAAAACCAGGAAGATTTAGAAAACTGTTCACAGGAAAGCATATATACCTCAAATGCCCGACGCTGGCTGCTGATTATTGTGGCGCTGGGGCTGCTGATTCGGTTTATAGCCGCTTATGTACAGCCTGCTTTTATAGATGAAGGCTATGTCTATTATTTAACTAAAACCGGCATAGAAAATACTATATACACGCTGAAAATAGATGCTCATCCTCCTACGTTTAATATAATAATGTACCCGCTTATAATGCGGACCGCTAATATTTTTCTGCTGCGTCTGCCCTGCGTTTGTCTGAGCGCAGTTACGATTCTGCTGGCATTTGCTTTGCTGCGCCGTTTTATGGAGGAAACTGCCAGCCTTACGCTTACCGCTTTATACGCCTCGAGCTTAGGGATTGTAATTACCGATGCCCAGCTGCGCACCTACGGACCGCTTACCCTGTCTTTGACCGCGATGTGGATAGGGCTGCTAGACGTGTATAAATACGGCTGTCCCTACCCCGGCATCTTCCAGCGTCATCCTCGCTGGCGCTGGGCGCTTCTGTGGCTGTGCGGATGCTCTGGCGCCGCTTGGCATTATTTAGGTATATTGTCCTTGGCTGCCTGCTGCCTGTCAGTTCTCTTTTTGCCGCGCAGCGCCAGAATTCGGACGTTGCTGTGCCTGGTCTGCGGGGCTCTGCCTTCTTCCCTATGGCTGGTTTGGAGCCGTATGACCGCGGGACTGAGCCATGATCCGCCTCCCGCTGGAATGAGCTTATTTCACTTTAATCATATCTATTATATACCCGCCTGCCTGCTTAATCTGAATATTAATATCCTGAAACCGCTGTGCGCCAATATGCTGCTGAACAGCGAACTTCAGTATGCTTTAAACCAGTTTGTTTTTCCGCTGATAACTTTGCCGCTGTGGGCTGTGCTGATCTTAGGCTGGCGCAATTTAGCCAAGGAGCGCGCTTGGGAAGCTGCGTTTTTGGGAGTGAACTTGATGCTGCCTCCCCTGCTGCTCCTGGGAGCCTGCGTTTTAGGCAAATTGGGCTACAGCCAAACCAGATATTCTTTGCCCATGTCCATACCGTTTTTTATTCTTCTGTTTAATGGCCTCAAAGAGGCGGACAGACCGTTTTGGCAAAAGCTATTTTTAAGCATTAACGCAGCGCTGCTTTTGCTGCTGCCTTTTTGTCCGTTTCTCTGGAACCAGTCCTGGAAAGACACGAGAGCGTATCTGGACAGCATCCGCCGCCCCAATGACATCATAGGAATATGTCCGGCTTATACCAGCCATTGCTTTGCTATGGATTACGATCCTGAGCATATCAGTTTTATTTTTGATAAAGACTATAAGGTGGGCATGATCCAGCAGCCCAACCCTGGCAAGACTCCGATTTTTTTGCTCGACCCATCTATGCGCGGATCTGAGCTGCTTCGCGATTTGCACGGCTTTCGGCTAATTCTGATCATGTGCCAGGAACGGGTGTATAAAGACAATGGAGCGCTGCTGAACTGGCTATCCCAGTATTACACATTAGCCGGTGAGCACCATTTTGTCAGCGTCTGGGATTGGGCAGATGTCAATACTTATGTTCTGGAACCCAAAACAGCAGCTAGCTATTTGCCCGCGGATAAAACGAATTAATTTAAGCCTTAATGCAGCGGCATGGCTAGCGTATGGAATGGCAAGTACAGAAAAAACTGCTATTAAAAAATAAACAGCCTGCAATCTGCAATACGTACAATATTGCTAAGCAGGCTGTTTGACTTACTACACGGTTCATAAGCCCAAGGCGTTCAGCTCTAATAACCGTCAAATTGAGCTATTAATTAAGCTATTTGATAGCGTTAGGCTTAATTGTGCCGCGTGAAAGGAAAAATGTCTTTATTATTTAGCAGCTTGTTCTGCGGGAGCGGCAGCAGCGTCACCAGCGGGAGCG